>JBIKVX010000011.1:0-16707 GCA_044356625.1 Flavobacteriales bacterium
GCCAAAGATGCCGAAGCCGCGAAGCAAATTAGTATGTATGTTGAAGGCGCGGAAAAATTGGAAAAACTAGATAATGGAGCGCTTCTCGTTAAGGGTGAGTTGGGTGAAGTGAGCGACGCTAAACCCGTTTATTTCAATCAAGAAAGAAGTATTGATGGAAATTTCATTGTAAACGGAAATAAAATTCAATTCGAAATTCCTTCGAACACCATCGGAGAAATTGTATTGGATCCATCGGTTATCTGGACCTCTTATTACGGTGGAACTGGGCTAGACGATTCACGTGGAATTTATACCGATGCGAATGGTGATTACTATTTAACGGGCGCAACCAATTCAACCACGCTGATTTCTTACTTGGGTTATCAAGGTTTATTGGGCGGAAGTAACGATGTGTATGTTGTGAAGTTCAACGCCTTGAATCAACGCTTATGGGCAACTTACTACGGCAGAACGGGGAACGATGTTGGTAACGACATTGTTGTTGATCCTTACGGAGGAATTTATGTAGCAGGAAGCACAAGTTCCACGTCGGCATTTGCTTCTGCGAGCCAGCAGACTGTTTATGGCGGCGGTCCGAAAGATGGTTTTGTTTTGAAATTATTTCCAGACGGAACGTTGGAATGGTGCTCTTATTACGGCGGCAGTGGCGACGAGCAATTGACTTCATTATCTGTTGGATTTCAAGGCGAGGTATACTTCATTGGAGAAACGAGTTCGACTGATTTGATAACACTAGACCCGTTGCAAGGCACCTTTGGCGGCGGAGCGAGCGATTTTTATTTGGGCATGATAGATCCAGGTGGGTTCCTTCTACGTTACTCTTATTTTGGAGGCACCGGGGCGGAATTGGCGGGAGATATTGTTGCCACCAACGACTTCAATTTATACTTTACAGGTAGCACAAACTCTTCAACAGGTATGGCTTTAGGCGGAGCGCAGAACACTTTTGGTGGAGGCGCTTACGACGGGTTCTTCGCAAAACTAAATAGCGGCAATATTATTGAATGGGCCTCATACATTGGCGGACCAAGTGAAGATCGCGCTGAAGCTATTCATGTCGCAGGAGATCGTTTGTATGTAGTTGGAAAATCAGGGTCTATAAACGGAATCTCTACTCCAGGCGCTGCACAAGTGTTCAACGGTGGAGGAAGCTTCGATGGCTTCTTAGCTTCTTATATGTTTGATGGGATGGTGAATTGGAAAACCTATTACGGCGGTTCTGGAAATGAATCGTTGTGGGGCGTTGCGACGGACGCTGCGGGAAGTGTATTCATTACAGGGAATTCAACATCGTCGAATTTGGGAGACAATGGCTTTCAGAATACGAATGGCGGATTAAATGATATTGTTTTTGCAGGATATTCTATTGATGGATCACGCTATTGGAGTTCTTATTTAGGCGGAAGTGCAGACGAGTCTGTGAATGACTTAGTGATTAATTCAAATCAAGAAATGTATTTTGCTGGAACTTCAGCTTCCTCTAACCTTGCGGTTGGTGGCTACGAAGCCACAAGCAATGGTGGTGGAGAAGCCTTTTTCGGGAAATTAAAAAATTGCGACTATCCGTATTTAACCGTTCACATTACAGGAGACACCATTTTCTGCGACGGCAAATCTGCTATTTTATGCGCAGGTGGTGCCGATCATTTTCTGTGGTCTACAGGCGACACCACGGCTGCAATAGAGGTTGGTGAAGCCATGACCGTTTTTTTAATTGGAACCACCACTCCCGGATGCAGCACGCGATCCGATGATTACACCTTTACCGTTTTGCCACAACCAACGATTAATATAACTGCAGATGGTCCTTTAACATTCTGTGGGGATGTTTCCGTAAACCTTACCGCTTCCGGAGGAATTGGCTATGAATGGAACAGTGGCCCAACAACGGAAACAATCAGTGTTAATGAGTCTGGAAATTACGCATGCACTGGAATAAATGAATTCGGGTGCGAAGGAAGTAGTAATCAGTTGAGCGTTGAAGTCTTCGATTTGCCGGAAGTTGCCATGGGCCTCTCCACGGATAGCATTTGTATCTCAGCCGATCCTGTAGGAATTGTAGGGCTGCCATTGGGCGGCACTTATGTTGGAAATGGAATAGTTGGAAGCTCAATTGACCCAGGTTTGGCTGGTGGTGGAGCGCACCAAGTTTATTACACCTTTACAGATGCGAATGGTTGTTCGAATTCGTCTGATGTGTTCGACTATTTCGTGTTATTCGAGCCAACAGTTCTTTTCCTTTCGCAAGACACGGTATTGGCTGGAGACCCTCCGGTTGAAATGACAGGAATTCCTTCAGGCGGATATTACACCGGGTTCGGGGTGAGTGGAAATTTGTTTTATCCTGAATTAGTAGCCCCAGGATTTTATCAGGTTACCTATAACTATGTAGACGATAATGGCTGCACCAATAGAGACACACAGGTTATTTATGTGTGTTGTTTAGGAATAGACGAATCTGTATCGGTAGAACCGAAGTTGTATCCGAATCCGACAGAAGGGGTGTTGAATTTCGCATTGGGGACTCATTCGGCAAGAGCATATCGTATTTATGACCTTTCGGGAAGAGTGGTTCAGCAAGAAAATCTCTTTGCAGAGCAAAGTTCTTTCAATGTTTCGAATTTAGCGAATGGTCAGTATTTACTGAGGTTTGAAGGCGATGGTGTGTTTATTCCGATTCCATTTTCAGTTTCGAAATAAAAAAAATAAAGTTTTTTTGAGAAAAGTGTAACCTTTTTAGGTCGATAGGGGTAAAAGAAGCATAACCTATTTGACTTATGAAAAACTCAATCACAATCTCCATCTTCGCAGCAGTTCTTTCTCTAAGCCTTGTGTCTTGTCAGAAAGAATTCTACATGCCAACATCACCCGTATCTTTAGCCGACACCACTTCTAGTGTTTCAAACACAGATGAGACTGCTCCAACAGCTGTTCTAGGTGAAGATGTTGCTAAATTGAATTTCGTTTGGCTTCAGCCAGAAGGAGCAAACGCTAACCTTCAAGGGGTGAAAATAGAGATTGCAGATAAGAATGGTGAGGTCGTGTTTTCAGCAATCGACGTAATGGCAGCAGGTGACGAGGTGTTTCAGTGGTATCCTGGAATCATTCTTCAAGCCGACGAATATACTTTCACAATGAAGTCTGCATCTGGTAACATATTGAGCGTTTCAACACTGAATGTGTCAGACGCTTTCCAACAAGACGAATACATTCATCAAGTAGACGGAGCGAAATTCTTCCTTCAATTGACTTGGGAAAAAGCATCAGAAATATAAGTTTAGGTTAGTTAGGTATGAAAGGACCCCTTTTCGCGAAGGGGTTTTTTCGTGAAATAAATAATGCGGTTTGTGTACCTATATAAGCAGTTTGTGTATAAATTAGCACACCCATGACTCAAGAAGAAGAAATAAATTATTTACGTCAACGCGTCGCTGATTTGCAGGAATCTCGTCGCATGGCCGAAAAGTTATTAGTTAATCGTGAAGCGAAGTTCAAGGGGATCATAGATAATTTTCGTTTAGGTTTATTAGAGGTAGAGCCCAACGGTGTCATTATTGATGCAAATGAATCGTTTTGTGAAATGAGTGGTTTTAGTATTGATGAACTGTTTGGAAAGGACGGTGGTGAGATGTTGTTAGATGACTTTGAGAAGGAGCGAATGAAAGTGCGCAACGCCTCACGAAGTGAAGGTGAAGCAGATGTTTATGAGTTGCGCGTATTAAATAAGAATAGAGAAACGCGTTATTGGTTGGTAAGTGCTGCTCCTCTTTTGGGAGATGATGGTGAGGTGTATGGATCAATTGGTATTCATTGGGACATTACCGCGATGAAACAATTGGAATTTGAGTTGAAAGCAGCGCGTCATAAAGCAGAGGAATCGTCGAAAGCTAAAGCCATGTTCTTAGCGAATATGAGTCATGAAATTCGAACCCCTCTAAATGGAATTGTTGGGATGGCAGAGCAGCTGGCTCAATCTCAATTGGATGCCGACCAGCGCTATTTTGTAGACATCATGCGTTCGGCATCTTCAACGTTGTTATCAATTATCAATGATGTTTTAGATATTTCGAAAATTGAATCTGGGAAATTTAGCATTGAAATTACTCCGTTCAATTTAAATGAAACCATTCGAAGAACACTAAGCATTTTTGGAGAGAAGGCAAAGCAAACAAATATTTCCTTGGACATTGAATTAATGGACGACAGGGGAATTATGCATCTGGGAGATCCACACCGCCTAAGTCAGGTGCTTTTCAACATTGTTGGGAATGCAATAAAGTTCACTCAAGTAGGATACGTGCGAGTGACCTCAAACCTCTCTCGTGGTGAAAACGATATTTGCTTCGTTTCGTTTTCAATTGAAGACACGGGAGTTGGAATGGATATGGCTTATTTGACAAAGGTGTTTGAAGCGTTTACCCAAGAAGACGCGAGCATTACTCGAAAGTTTGGAGGAAGTGGTTTAGGCTTGAGTATTGCCCGAAGCATTGTGCACATTATGGGCGGCACCATTGAAATTGAAAGCGAAAAAGGGAAAGGCACTCGGGTTAACATTCGCATTCCAATGAGAATATCGAATGAAAAAACGAAACAAGATATAGTTGAAATGACAGATTTACAGAAGTCTCTTAAAGGGCTTCGCATACTAGCGGTAGAAGACAATGAGCTGAATCGCATGGTTCTTCAAGTTATCTTAAAGAAGTGCGAAGTTGTTGTAACCATTGCGCATAACGGCCAAGAGGCGATTAAACTAATTCAAGAACAAGAATTTGATTTGGTGTTAATGGATGTTCAGATGCCCATTGTTGATGGGTTAGAGGCCACTAAATACATCCGCGAAGAACTGAAACTTTCTACCCCTATTATTGGCCTTAGCGCAAACGCCATGCGTGAAGAGGTTGAGATTTGTAAGCAGGCGGGTATGAATGATTATTTGGTGAAACCTTATTCAGAACGAGTGTTGGTGGAAGTAATGAAAAAGTGGAGTCCTGAAGTGATGGCGACAGAATCTACAAAGGATGGGAATGAAGTTGCGGAAGAGTTAGATCTTTCCGTTTTGAAACAATACGTAGGAAATGATATTGACGCATTGAGAGATGTTGTTACGGGATATTTAAAGCATCTTCCCCCACAATTGGACCGATTGGAATTGGCTTTGGTTGGTTCAGATGTTTTGGCTTTGCGTCACGAGCTTCATCAGTTGAAGGCGAGCATGGAAATTATAGGTGTCCGTCCAGACGGTCTATCTTTTGCAGCTATTTCGAACGAATTGAAATCAGATGGTTTATCTGACCTTGCTAAAGCAGCCATTAACTCTGTTGTTAAAAAAGGAAAGAACGCCATTATTAGTCTTCGTAAGACCGTTGAATAGGCCAATAATTTCAGGCTAAAACAGGCGTAGATCTCGAAATATAGTTTAATCTTGCATCGTAAATCCACCCCAATTGAGAAGAGGAAAACGATACATTATTCTTGTAGATGATGAAGCTATTATTTTGAGCGTCTTATCGCTTCATGTAAAAAGCTTTTTACCGGAAGGAATTGAATTGTTAACTGCTAATTCAGGTGAAAGTGCGTTAGAAAAACTAACTCCCCTACTTGAAGAAGGGGGAGAACTTTTGTGTGTCATTAGCGACTACATGATGTCTCCGATGAGAGGCAGTGAATTGTTGGGTCATTTGGAAATACTTTCACCATCGAGTAAAAAGATAATGCTTACGGGTCAAGCCGATTTACAAGCAGTTTCAGAGGTTCTGAATAAAGCAAGACTATTTCGATACATTGAAAAACCTTGGGAGCCGAAGGATTTGGAGCTTACAGTGCTTGAGGCCATCAACATGTACGACAACGAAACGGAGTTGACCAAGCGGACACAAGAGCTTGAAATTCTGCACAAGGAATTGGAGCAAAAGGTCATTGATAGAACAGCAGAATTAAATCAAAAAAACGAAGAACTTCGTCAAGGACTTCAATACGCGCGATTTGTTCAAGAGTGCTTTTTACCAAATCACACAGATGCATGGGATGTATTGCCGAAACTGCACGTGTTTAGCACTTCGGCAGAAGCTGTATCAGGAGACTTTTATTGGTATAAAAATTTGGGAGATTCTGTTCTTATTGCTCAAGGCGATTGCACAGGACACGGCCTAGCTGGCGCCCTACTTACTGTTTTGGTAAGTGATTTTCTTTCTGAAAAAACAAGTCACTTTGTCGGGGCAGTTAACGTGAAGGAAATTGTGAGCGGCACTGTTTACGATTTGAAGAAGAGATTGCGTCGTGATGTTCAATATTCAGATATGGTTGCAGGTTTTGACTTGGCACTTATGCATGTTAATTTAAAAACAGGCGACGCTGATTGGGGTAGTTTGAATTCGAATCTCATGTTGGTGAGTGAAAGTAATGAGGTTGAAATAATTTCAAAGTCGAAGGGTTTTCTTCATTTAGACCTTGAACAAACAGATATTGCCGGAGGACAAGTGAACATCAAAGGAAAGCGCGTTGTCATGTGTTCAGATGGACTTTACGATCAGATAGGTGAAACGTCGAACAAGCGTCTGCGCATGAGTGGCCTTATTCAATGGATTGAAAGCGGACAGGTTTTCTTCGACAACAAATGCGGCATAGATGATTTGTTTGCTACCTGGAAAGGAGCACAAGATCAAACCGACGACGCCACATGGGTGAGTTTTCAGCTATGATAAAAATCGAAAATTTTCGAAACTTGTCAAAAGGGGTTAATCCTTTTTGAACACCTCATTTTTATTTGATTGTCCTCAATTACATTTGAAGCATGAAGCAGTATCACGAATTGTTACAACACCTTTTAGACCATGGTGTGAAGAAGGAAGACCGAACGGGAACGGGAACTTACAGCGTTTTCGGACATCAAATGCGATTTAATTTGGCGGAAGGATTTCCGCTTATGACAACGAAGAAGCTTCACACACGAAGTATTTTCATAGAACTTTTGTGGTTTCTGAAGGGCGATACGAACATTGCTTATTTAAAAGAAAATGGCGTTTCTATTTGGGACGAATGGGCTGATGAAAATGGGAACTTAGGTCCTGTATACGGCTACCAATGGCGTTCATGGCCGAATACAGACGGAAGCTCAACCGATCAAATAGTGAATTTGGTAAACGGATTGAAAAACAATCCGAACAGTCGCAGACACATTGTTTCTGCTTGGAACCCTTCATTCATTGAAGATATGGCGCTTCCGCCCTGCCACTGTTTGTTTCAATTTTATGTGGCCGAAGGAAAATTGAGTTGTCAATTGTACCAAAGAAGTTGTGATACCTTTTTAGGAGTTCCTTTCAACATTGCATCATACGCTTTGTTGGTTCACATGATTGCGCAAGTGTGCGATTTGGAAGTGGGTGATTTTGTTTGGACCGGAGGAGATGTTCACCTGTATTCAAACCACGTGGATCAAGCGAAATTGCAACTCACACGCGAACACCGCACACTTCCAACCTTGAAATTAAACCCGAATGTGAAAGATCTATTCGCATTCACCATGGACGATATCTCCATTGAGAACTACGATCCGCATCCACACATTAAAGCCGCAGTTGCTATCTAATGGAAATTTCTTTAATCGCCGCCATGGGCATGAATCGTGAGATTGGTAAAGACAACGATTTAATGTGGCACCTTCCAAACGACATGAAGTTCTTCAAGGACACCACGAAGGGACACCACATCATCATGGGAAGAAAAAACTACGAAAGCATTCCACTTGCTTTTCGTCCGTTTAAAAATCGTGTGAACATTGTTTTGTCGCGCGATAAGAATTACGACGCTCCCGGTTGTGTGGTCTTCGATGAATTGAGCCGTGCATTGGGTTTTTCGCGCGAAGGAGGCGAAACAGAGGTGTTTATTATTGGCGGCGAGCAAATCTATGCTTGGGCGCTTCGCGAGGGTTTTGTTCAACATATTTATCTTACACATATTGAAGGCGAATTCCCTGGAGCTCATGCGCACTTCCCGGAGTTCGATGCGAGTTTATATTCAAGAGAATTGATCTTGGAACAGGGTGTTGATGAGAAGCATAAGTTTGGGTTTAAGACTTACAAGTATACACTGAAGTGATTACCTTCTTCGAAGGATGACACACTTCGTGTGATGACCCTTCGTGATGACACACTTCGTGTGATGACCCTTCGTGATGACACACTTCGTGTGATGACCCTTCGTGATGACACACTTCGTGTGATGACCAGCGGAGCTGGATGACGAACGAGTTCGATGACCGCTTCGCGGAGGGGTCAGGATTTTTTCGATTTCGGTTTAACGAGGTCGAAGCTATGCTGAACGAGTTCTTTTAATAACTTATCGGGGACGTCGCTATTTGGAACGACAAGGTTCCAATGTTTTTTGCTGGTGTGATAACCGGGTTGAATGCCGTTGTATTCTTCACGAAGTTCGATTGCTCTTTCGGGGTCGCATTTGAGATTGATACCTTTTTCGAAGTTGTCGAGATTAACCATGGCGAAGATTTTATTTTCAATTCGAAAAACCAAAGCACTTTCGTCGAAGGGTAAATCGGAAGTTACCTCTTCACTAATGGCCTGACACGTTTCGAAAAAATCTTCAATGTTCATTAGTCGTAGGCTGCACAAGGAACGTGATTGCGTTCTTTGAGTCCACACGCTCTGAACCCAAGGGTAATTTCATGCGAGTTGGTTGCGGCGTAGCGCAAGCGATTTGCGGTAATGTCGTAGGCGTAGGCAATGGTTAAATAGGGAAGCGCATCTAATTTCACAAGGGCAGATCCTCCGTGACCGGTTCTTCCTGCAATACCGAATGAAATTACTTTTTTAAATTCGAGCATGGCTTGTCCTTCTAATGACGGCTTACTTTTTCCAACATAATTCAGCAACATCGCAGGCTTAAAGGAAATTTTCTTGTTTATTTGAACGGCCCTTCCATACGCGAGTGTGTAGTGCCTTCTCATTTGAGTATCTGGAAGTCCTTTTACTTTTGGTTGGGTGAGTTGTCGAATGGATAAACCATAGAATCGATCTTTTCGGTAAAGCCATAATCCGAAGTTCACCGTAGGGGCTACAATGCTTCCCAAAGAGTTTCCAATCACAGGGTCAATCTCAATGTCCGGCATTGTAATTCCACCCAACCCTAGGCGGTATTGCGTAAAGCCTATTCCAATTCCAGAAGACAAGGAATAGCCCTTCGTTAATTTCATGTGATAAGCGTAATTTGCTACGAGCGAAGTAGTCCCGAAAGGGCCGTAGGTGTCATTTTCCACCATTACTCCAAGTCCGTGAAAATTGTATCGGCGTTGTCCGAACTTGTTGTGAACGTTAACATACCCTGTTGTTGGCGCGCCTTGAAATCCTGCCCACTGCTTGCGATACCCTACTCGAGCTTCTAAGCATGGCGTACTGCCGGTTACAGCGGGATTGTAGTTTAAATAATTATAAGTGAAATTCGTGTAATGCGGAAGCTGTTGAGCTTGTACATTAGAACCGAAGCTCCACGAAAGCGCTATGATTGCCAGGAACTTTTTCATCTTAATATGGAAACAATTCCGACATACGGTGGTATGTACAAGTTGTACGTATTCAATTCAATCACGTAGTAGTAGGCCCCGGTTGGTAAAAACTTTCCGTTGTTTGTGCCGTCCCACGGCGTGCGGTATCCAAGCGATTTGAAAACTTGTTGCCCCCATCTGTCGAATACACTAACCACTGCGGCTTCAAAAACAGGACGGTCAATTCCTGTGATGGTCCACGTGTCGTCTATGTTATCGTCGTTGGGTGTAAGGGCATTGTAGATTGAAATCGGAGAAAGAATGTTGACGAAAATTGGCGCATTCACTGAGCAATCTCCGATTGTTCCCACTGCAGAAATAGAGATGGTTTGCCCTTCTTCTGTTGGATAAAAGGTCATGGTTGAATCACTGGTTATCTCGTTGAATTCCGGCATGGGCTCCCAAGTATAAGTTGTTCCGGGGCTTCCTCCTTGCGCTATGGCTGAGGTGGATTCGCCTAAAACAATTTCATAGGGGAAAGTTCCCGCGACAATATCTACCGCAGATCCTCCAATGAATAAATCGTATGAACAAATTCCGAAAAGAGGGTCGTGATCTGAACCAACTAGCATCACATAATCGTGATCAGGAAGCAACCCACCCACGAAAAAAACTTCACTCGAATCTGTTGAGAAACACGGGCTAATTATGTTGTACGAAGCCGGTAAGCACGGGTCTGAGGAAGGAATTAGTTCAGCAACCACAAGCCCCATGGTGTTGTTCCCTGAAAAATCATCGCAATCCTGCAGAAGTAATGCCGCTTCAAGGACACCATTTGGAGTGGTTCCAGTATGAAAGCTGTAAAAATTTGTCATTGAATAACTGAAACAACCCGTGTTGAATGGAGCAGAAATCAATTGATTGGTCGTAACAGGCGCATCGGCGCATAATATATTGTTCTCGACAGAAGCACATGGCTGGGCCATTGCCTTTAAGGCGACGAACAATAGTGTTATGCTTAAAAACAGCTGTTTCATTTGACTATTCAAAAGTAATCATGACCGATCCTTTTTCAACGGCTTGTCCTGCATTCACTGAAATGCTTTTGACTACCCCGTCGGTTGGACTCTTGATTACATTTTCCATTTTCATGGCCTCTAGAATTAACAGAGGCTCGTCTTTTTTTATTTCTTTTCCAATTTCAGCACTTATAGAAAGCACAAGTCCGGGCATTGGAGATTTAACCTGTTTAATTTTCGCGCTGTTCGCGGAAGAGAATCCAAGTGAATTCAGCAAAGCGTCCAACGGCTCTTCTAACCGAACCTCGGTTGTTTTATTGTTGACTTTCAAGACAACTTTTTTCTCTTCCTTGGAAAGAGAAAGAACTTCAACGTTTACACTTTTACCCTTCCACACAAAATGCAGATGAGCCCCATTTTGCAGCAGGTCTAGCGGTAACGACTGATCGTTTAATACAACGGTTTTACTGTTTATGTTCGAAGAAACTTCGAATGCGGTAGCGTTATTTACAGTGGCCTTCATTTCTTATTCGTCTTACGTACGCGAAGCTAACTAAATTCGCGCAGATGATGGGTGTCTATTTTCATATTCCGTTCTGCAGGCATGCCTGTCACTATTGCGATTTTCATTTTTCGACGAAGCTTGATGCGCAAGAAGATTTGGTAGTAGCTATGTTGAAGGAAATGGCGCTTCGCGAAGAAGAGGTTGTGCAACATGAAATAAAGACGATTTACTTCGGTGGAGGAACGCCTTCTGTCCTAACGGAAATGCAGTTGGGAAGACTGCTCGATGCCTTGGGAAATTGCTTAGCCAACGCAACAGAAATCACGCTGGAAGCCAATCCGGAAGACCTTACGCCCGAATATTTGCGCATGCTTCAGCGCATAGGAATCAACAGGCTGAGCATTGGTGTTCAATCTTTTTACAACGAGCACCTGGAATACATGAACCGCAAGCACACGGGGGCTCAAGCGGAAGCCGCGATTAAGCGCGCGCAAGACTCAGGAATCACCAACATTACAGCAGACCTCATTTTCGGAATTCCTATTGCCACCTTTTCGCAATGGCAGTCGAACGTGGAGCAATTGCTTCAACTGGAAATTCCGCACTTCAGTGCTTATGCGCTAACGGTTGAAGAGAAAACAGTTTTTGGTGCGCGGCAAAAGAAAGGAATCTTAGAGCCGCAAAAAGACGAGGAAGTTGAAAAGAGTTTTTTGTATTTGCATGAAACTGCGAAGCTTCTCGGATACGAGCATTACGAGCTCTCCAATTACGCGAAGCCAGGCTTTCGTTCTGTGCATAACGGTAATTACTGGAAAGGCATTCCGTATGTTGGAATTGGGCCTTCAGCGCATTCTTTTTCGGAAGGAAAACGTCGTTGGAATATTTCGAACAACGCGCAGTACATTCGATTGATTGAATTGAAAAAAGATTTTTTCGAAGTTGAAGAATTGACGGAAGTCGATCGTTGGAATGAACGCATTATGGTTGGACTTCGCACGTGTGAAGGAATAGATTGGAACGACTTTCCAGATGATTGGAGAAAAGACAACGAACGAAATTTTTTCACGTATGTGGAAGGGGGAAATGCAGAAATGGATGAAGTTGGATTTCGTTTAACTCCGAAAGGATGGCTCATTTCCGACGACATTATTTCAACATTATTTATTTAATCTTGTAACATGAAACTAACGCTGGAAAAAGACGGGCGACGCTATTCATTTCAAACCGAAAAAGGAAAGGACATTAGCATTGCGCTAACTCCGAATGGTCCGCGCGCATGGTATGTAGACCCCATGCGCATTGAGCCGGTTCGCACCGAGCAGTTCTTAGGTTCTGTGGCGGAAGGCGGAGCAGTGAATTTTCGCGATGTGTATTTCAATCCGCATGGACATGGAACGCACACAGAAAATGTGGGACATATTGTGGATACGGATTTCCCGGTTGTGAGAAGTTTAGATTCTTCGTGTTATATGGCTAAACTTATTTCTGTTGAATTGAGTCAAGATGTTTCACAAGATGCGAAGCAAGGTTCTACGAAAGATGTTTCACAAGATGCTTCGCAAGATTGGGTCGTAAGCGAAGAGAGTTTGGAGGGGTTTGATTTGAATGTTGAAGCGCTGATTATTCGGACAAAACCGAATGATCATTCGAAAACGAATAGACAATATTCAGGAACGAATTTTCCGTATTTAACATTGGGTGCTATGCAGCGTATTGTTGATGCAGGGGTTCAGCATTTGCTCATTGACTTGCCTAGTGTAGATCGGGAAGAAGATGGCGGAGCGCTTGCTGCGCATCATTTGTTTTGGAACGTCCCTGCGGAGCCGAACTTTCAAAAAACGATTACAGAGTTGATTTATGTTCCGAGTGAAATTTCAGACGGAAATTATATCTTGAATCTGCAGGTTTCGAATTTCGCGAACGACGCGGCTCCGAGCAGACCTATGCTTTTTGATCTAACGGAAGAATAACGAAGAAGGAACTTCCTTTTTCGACTTGTGTGCGAAATGCAACGGTTCCGTTCATTTGTGTTATAATACTCTTGACCATGGCTAGTCCAAGTCCGCTACCGGTGCTTCTTGTGGTGAAATTCGGCATGAAAATACGTTTCGAAATTTCTGGTGAAATGCCACTTCCGTTATCAGATATTTTTATCACCACATGATTTTTCGAGAAGTGTAAACCAAGCGATATTTTCTTTGACCGCTCGGATGGAATGGATTGAATGGCGTTGGTGATTAGGTTGTTCAAAACGCGAATCAAGTGAGATTTGTCACCAAAAATAAACGCGGTCTCTGATTGATTTTGAAAGAATGAAATGGTCTGATTTTCATTTTCAAAAGTGGAGAGTACCGACTTCACAATGTCTTGAAGATTCAAGTGCTCATTTTTAGACTGCGGCATTTTTGCGAAGTTTGAAAACTCTAGTGCAATGTGTGAAAGCGTGTCTATTTGATCGGTCATGCCCTGCACGAAATCGTTCAGTCGTGTTTGAAATTCTTCAGGATTGTCTTGCCAAGAGCGCTGCAAGTGTTGCAAGCGTAATTTCATAGGAGTCAGCGGATTTTTTATCTCGTGTGCAACTTGCTGAGCCATTTCGCGCCACGCGGTTTCGCGTTCTTGTTGTGCGAGTTTATCGGCACTGGCCTCTAGCTGAAACAACATGCTGTTGTATTCTTGAATAAGCTGCCCAATTTCGTCATTGCTTTTCCATTTTAACGGCTCGTTTTTTCTTCCGAGTTTTAAATGGTTTATGCTGTTGCTCAATTTACTTAGAGAACGAGTGAAATCACGTGTAATTAAAAAGGCGAGTCCCGCGGCGATAATGAAAAGAACGACAAATGTTTTTCCAATCTCTTGCATGAAGTTCCAGAGCTTAACTTTTTCAACATCTTTTTTCTCGTATAGCATTCCTACCAGAGCAAGAGGTTTTCCGTAATCGTTGAAATAACACCAATAGGCCAGGTTTTGAGAGGCGTTTGTTTCTGAAGGTAGGACGATAGCCTTGTCTTTGGTTTCAGAAATAATGCGTTGCGTTACACCTGGGTTCAGTGCCATTGGAATTTTTAGACTCTCTGCTGAATCTGTGTTCATGGAAACCAGATACCTTCCATTTAAATCATAGATTGTAATAAATAAATCGTTCACCTCAGAGAGCTCACATACCTTATCGCCGAGAAGCATGGATATGGAATCTGCATGAATATAACCTCCGTTTTGAAGTAACAAATATTCAAGCGACGCTCGTATAGACTTTTCTTTTTCTGAAATTCGTTCTTCGTTGTACGTAATGTCGTGTTCGTAGTGATCCAAATAGGCAACAACACCTGTAGCCACAAAAGAGATGACTATAATTGAAAATAAGGAAACGTATATGCGCGAGCGTAAGGTCATGGTATTACAAATCTAAAGCGTCTGTCTTAGTTGGTTTCGTGTTGGCTGGAATAATGCAAAGACCAACAACGATAGGATAAAGTTCGGTATGAAATTTATTCGCTTTGAAAAGTGGAGTCAACGACCGCGAGGCGAAGAATGTCAGATTCTGATAGCCTACTCTCAAGCACGCTTCGAGGTTGTAGGGATTGACATAAATATTTTCACTGTTCTTACGAATGATTGTAGCTTCATTCGTTTTATGCTGGTGATAGGTGCTGTTGGCATAACGGTATCCAGCTTGCACACCGAATGCGAGATGCATGTTTTTTTCAAACGTTTTCTTGCTATTTATTTCAAACATAATCGGAACAGAAACCGAAAAAGAACGAAGTTGGTTCTTTACGTAATCCAGGCTATCTGACTGAATAAGGGTTTGGCCATCTCGATTAATAAAATTGAAATTGTCCTGAAATCCGATTTGTTGGTACCCAAGGGAAATGCCGGAGAAAAAGCCAACTTTGTTTTCAATCACTTGCTTTTTGTATTCAACTAGATTCAAACGAATCGAGAACGATTGCTTTGCCTTGGTGGGGTAAGTATCGTTTTGCAGTGCAAGCAGCCCGAAATCGACACCCGTGAAGAAGCACATGTATCGAATGTAATCTTTGGAGTTATAATCGTCTTCAAGAATTTGCAAGGGAGCCATTTCGAGGTCTTCGATGTTAATTTCCGGAAAAGGCATTACCGTATCGGGGGCTAGAACAACGTCAAGACTATCTGTTTGCCCGAAACAGATTATCGCAGGGGAAAAGAAGAATATAAAAATCAGTCGTATCATGAAAAGACAATGTGATTCAAATGTAAGCTATCTATCTTTGCATGGCATGAATACAAAAAAGGATTTGCGAGAATTGAGTTCGGAAGAACTAATGTCCGAGTTGAAAACACTTGGCGCTCCTTCGTTTCGTGCGAAGCAGATTCGAGAATGGATGTGGCAGCGCGGTGCTGCGAGTATTTCGGATATGCAGAATTTGCCGAAGGAGTTACGTGAGGTTCTCGATGGGAAGTACTATTTATCTAAGGCGGTTTTGCATGAGCAGCAAATAAGTGCAGATAAAACTATTAAGTGCGCGTTTAAAGTAGATGGAGATAAGGTGGTGGAAGGGGTTTTAATTCCTTCAACCAAGCGCATGACGGCTTGTATTTCTTCGCAAGTCGGCTGCAGTTTAGCTTGTAAGTTTTGCGCTACTGGGAGATTGAAAATGTTGCGCAATTTAACAGGCGGAGAAATTTTTGATCAGGTGAATTACTTGCGTAACGAGGCGTTGACGCGATACAAGACTCCGCTTACAAATATTGTTTACATGGGCATGGGAGAGCCGTTGCTCAACTACAACAACATGATGCATTCCATTCAATGGATTACCAGTCCTGAGGGATTGGGCATGTCGCCTCAGCGCATTACCGTGAGCACAGCGGGAATTGCGAAGATGATTAAAAAGTTGGGCGACGATAAGGCGAAGTTCAACCTGGCGCTTTCGCTGCACGCGGCTAACGACGTGAAGCGCAGCAAGATCATGGAAATTAACGACTCGAATAATTTAGCGGCTTTGTCCGAAGCCTTGAAGTATTTCCACGAAGCAACAGGAACGCGCATTACGTTTGAGTACATCATTTTCAAAGACTTCAACGATACCATTCAAGACGCGAAGGAGTTGGCTGAATTTTGCAAGCAGCTTCCAGTTAAAATAAATATCATTGAATACAATCCGATTGACGACGGGGAGTTTCAACAGGCGAGCCCTGAGCGTGTAGAGGCTTTTGCGAAGTTCTTGGAAAGCAAAAATATGATTGTGAATGTTCGTCGTTCAAGAGGAAAAGACATTGATGCTGCATGCGGACAGTTGGCAAACAAGAACAAATCGGCGAGTGAACGTGTTTTCAAAAAATAGAACTTCAGTTTTAATATAAATGAAAGTGTATTAATCTTTAAACTAAATAATTCAACATGAAAAAACTTTTCTTTTTTGCAGTGATAGCGACAAGCCTGGCTGCATGCGGCGGATGGAACGATGAAAAACGCGCTAAAGTGAAATCAGAATGCGAAAAAACAGTTGGAGATCTATACTCGAAAGAAGATCAAGCCAAGATTTGCGATTGTGTTTCTGCAAAGATTAGTGAGAAATTTCCGAAAGCTAATTTTGAGTTGAGGGATATCAACAATCAAAAGGAGGAATGCGTAAAAGAGGGTAATTATTTAAATGTTCTTGAAAAAGAACTGCAGGATTCTTTTAATTGAAATAGAAAACACG
>JBIKVX010000170.1:0-4732 GCA_044356625.1 Flavobacteriales bacterium
GCACAATTCTGGGCGCTTCGCAAAGCGAATAGACTTACCGATGAAACACTTGTTCTTGATACAACCGTTGCAACCGTTGGCGAATGGGGAACTGCAAAGTGGAAGCCCTTTGCCAATACCTGGCACAAGGACATGTACGGCAGATAATTATTTCCGCGGTGTTTCTTTCTGAACTTTTTGATCAATGAAGTAGACGAGCGAAGCCATAGACGCTGCGCCTAGCTCCAATTCACGTTTGTTTACGTTTTCAAAACGATCGTTGTCTGTGTGGTGAAAATCAAAGTAACGCTGTCCGTCTACCATTAAAGCAAACAGCATCGTGCTTCCGTTTTTTAAGGGCCCAATGTCTACGCCGCTCCAACCTCTTTTGAAGGAAAATAAATTGTAAGGTTCGAAGAAAGGCATCAACGATTTCGCCCATTCCACCTGAGTGTCTTGCGCATCGCAACTAAAACCTTTCGGTGTGAATCCACCTCCGTCGCTTTCTATGGCCGCGACGTGTTCCCAACCTTTTTCTTTGGCAACTTTTGCGTAGGTTTCTCCGCCGTCGTTTCCGAATTCTTCATTTATGAAAAGCACTGCGCGAATGGTACAGGCCGGCTTGTATCCGGTTGCCTTCATAATGCGCAACACTTCCATGCTTTGCACTATACCCGTTCCGTCGTCGTGCGCACCTTCACCCACATCCCAAGAATCGAGGTGTCCGCCTACAACAATAATTTTTTCGGGATAGACACTTCCTTTGATTTCTCCGATTACGTTGGATTGCATGACACTGTCGAACCGCTCGCATTCCATGCGCATTTCGAAGAGGACTTTTTTATTGGATTGAAGGGCCTCGTGCAGGAAATGTGCGTCGAGGCTGCTTAGTGCAGCCGCTGGAATCTTTGTTACATCTTCCTTGTAGCGCATTGCTCCCGTGTGTGGAAACTTATCGTCGGCCGAGGTCAATGAACGAATGATGCATCCAACCGCTCCGTATTTCGCAGCTTCCGAGGCTCCATTGGTGCGAATGGGAGAGGTGTTTCCGTAGGCTGAACCGGTATTGATAATTGCAGGATCGAATGCCTTATTGATGAACACAATTTTCCCTTTCACTTGATCTGCCTTTGCTTTCAAGTCGTCGAAATCCTTTACTTCCACTACCTCTGCCTTCAGAGTCCCATTTGTTCCAACGGAACCACCTAGCGCGCGCAAGGGAATTTCGGTTTTCTTCTTTCCAACATAAATGGCTGCGAATTCTTTTTTACCGCGCTTCCATTTTGGAACCTTAACGGGCATGAGGAATACGTTGTCTGCTGGAATGGACTTCAATACAGAATCGCCCCAAAGAATGGCTTTGTCTGCGGCTTCTGAACCAGCGATGCGATGTCCAATTTTCTTGCACAAGTAATACAAGTCGTTGTAAGCTTGCGCTGTTGAAAGCGCCTCGGAATAGAAGCCTTTCACAACTGAAGAATCTTGTTTGGTGAATTGAGCGCTAGTCTTTGAAACAAGAATAACGCATGCTAAAACGAGTAAGGAAATTTTCTTCATTGCATGTATGCTCCGTTGTTAATGTCGAGTGCTTGTCCGGTTATTGAATTTTGTTTTCCTGAAAAAAGAAAAGTAACAAAATTTCCTACCTCTTCGGGTTGAGCCATTCTTCCTGTGGGCACGTAGTTCATTTGTTCTTTATACGCTGAATCATAGGTCGATTGGTTTCGATCTGCATGACGTTGAATGCTGTCTTTCGACATTTGCGTTTCTACCCATCCGGGTGTAATGGCGTTGACTAAAATTTGCTCACGTGCCCATTCAACGGCCCATGCGCGCGTAAGTCCGAGTACTGCAGTTTTTGAAGCGATGTACGCGCTGTGATTCGGCACACCGAAACGTGCGAGTATGGAGCTTGTGAGGAGAATGTGTTTGTAGGTGGCCGTTGATTTTCTGAGGTATGGCAGGGATTCCATGATAGTGACGTATGTTCCGGTAAGGTTGATGGAAATAATTTCGTCCCAACGATCATCTAAGCCGTAGGCGTTTTCTCCGCCGACCCCTGCGTTAGCGAAAACGCAATCTAAACTACCTTCTCCTAAAATATTTTTGAGTCCTTCGCGAAATGCGGAAGCATTTCGCACGTCGGCGGCTAGCACGCAGTGATCCTCTGAATGCGGCAATTTTGCTAATACTTCATTCAGCTTTTCTTCGTTCCTCCCCACTAAAATTATGCGGTTGTTTCCTTCTTCTGCAAGAGAATGTGCCGCCGCGGCACCAATTCCGCTGCCTGCTCCTGTTATGAGTATTGTTTTCATGATTAAGTTTGAACAAAAATAGCGGAACACGATTCATAACAAGACATGAAATTCAATCTAAGCGAAATAAGCGGACTCATTCAGAGTCGAAGAACCATAACTCCTGAGCATTACACTGCACGAAAAGTGCACAAAGAGCAGATTGAAAAGATGCTTCAAAACGCCGTGTGGGCGCCGAATCACAAGCTTACACAACCGTGGCGTTTTCATGTTTATTTGGAAGAAGGAATGGATATTTTGCGTGAAAAGCTTCCCGAATTAATGCCCGAAGATCAACCTGTGAAAAGAGAACGCATTGCATCCCGTTTGAGCAATACCACAGCAGTTGTGGTGGTCTGCATGGAAGCCTCTGAAAAAGCCGCGATGCATGAAGAAGAATACGCGGTGGCATGCGCCATTCAAAACATGATGCTTACTGCTACGGCCTATGGCATCGGAAGTTTTTGGGCAACACCCGGATTCATTAGAACAGAAAAATTCAATCAAACATTGAATCTTCCTGCACAACAACGTTGCTTGGGCATCGTTTATTTAGGTTATGTGGAAGGTGAATGGCCTTCCAATCACCGCAAACCACTTGAATATGTGACCGAATGGAATTCAGAAAAAAAATAACTTTCTTATTGTGTTTGATTTTTTTGTCTGGAAAAATATTCGGACAAAATTCGACCGCCAATGAATTTAAGTTTGGATTTCAACTTCGACCTATTATTCCGAATGCCTATTTGAATACAGCTATCGAAACAGCCTCTTCGCAGAATTTTATCTACAGCGCAAATTCAAATGTTGGAATAAGCTTCGGGGCTATTATTCGGAAGCCAATCGGAAAATTTTGGAATTTAGAAACCGGGCTGAATTTCGTAAAAAGAAGTTACTCCTTGAATTTCGAATTGAACGACAGTGCACAAGTAAGTTCAAAACAAAACATGACGTTCATTGCCTATGAAATTCCCATTCAAGCATTGATTTATGTTCGATTAGGAAAAGCATGGTACATGAACGCCAGCGCAGGAATTTCACTTGATTTTTTTCCAAGTGAAACAGAAACATTCAGTTCGGAAAAAGTAGATTCATCGTATTACGATTTCAGTCAGAAAACCTATCGCATTAAGTGGAGCGCTTTGGCTGCGCAATCTAATTTGGGTTTTGAATATCGAACGGAAAAACAAGGTTATTACTACATAGGCGCCTCATTCCACAGACCGTTCGGAAGAATCGCCGGTTCTCAAGGCCTTGTAGAGACTATTTCTGGTTCAGAAAGACTTTGGTTAAGCCTATCAGGGAGCTATTTTTCAATAGATTTGAAATACTTCCTTTATGACAAGTACAAATCAAAAAAGGCCGTTATAGAATAACGACCTATTTGAACCTTAATCAAACCCAAACTATTTCTTCAAGTTCCCAACCAATTTCAACGTAAGTGTAAAAACGTTGTTGATTGCTTTGTCGCCAAGGTTGTCGAAGAAAGCAGTAGATCCATATTTCACGTCGAATTGTGTGCGATCTACAGCCACCTCGCCTTCAACAAAAACTTGATTTCCACCACCCGTAATTTTCGCCGGAAATGACACTGATTTTGTAATTCCTTTGATAGTCATGTTGCCTGTTACTTTGTGAGTTGTGCCGTTATTTCCTTTAGCCACTTGCATACTCGTTACTTCAAACATTGCATCTGGAAATGCAACTGTGTTGAAGAAATCATCTCCCTTTAAGTGATTCAAAAAGTTTGCGTTTGTACCTGCGTCCGCAATGTCTGTAATAACCATTGCGTTCATATCAATTTTCACTTTTCCCGTTATACCTGCATTTCCTTTTACATATATAACACCGCTTGAAACGCGCACCGTTCCTGTGTGTCCGCTACCTGTTACTTTTTTTGCATTCCAAACAATTGAACTCTTGTTGAAGTCTAAAATGTACTTGCCATCTGCTAATTGCGCTTGAACTCCCAAGGCTGAAACGATTGCCACGAATAATGCTAAAATTGCCTTTTTCATTTGATTGATTTTTATTTATTATTTATTTCTGATTTCTAATTTGATCGAGAGCGAAATTTAACACCTCTGCATCCTTGGAAGACAACTGCTTCGACATAATTGTTTTGAAGGTTGGAACTTTTTCATCTAAATCTTCCAACAGCGCAGTTCCTTTTTCTGTGATGACAACATCAACTTGTCTTCGGTCTTGATCGCAAACCCTTCTCAATACGAGCTTCCTGATTTCAAGTTTATCTACAATTCTCGACGCATTGCTGCTCTTGTCAATCATTCGCTCGCAAAGCCCTGCCACAGAAATAGCTTGACCTTTCTGTCCACGTAAAATCCGAAGAACGTTGTATTGCGGTAATGAAATGTCGTAATCTTTTAAAGCCAACCTATTCCTCTCTCCGAACCAAGAAGCTGTAAAGAGAATATTAATGCCCAATTTCTGGTAGGCAT
>JBIKVX010000171.1:0-4729 GCA_044356625.1 Flavobacteriales bacterium
GACATCATTTTACTCGGTGCATAGGGGTGATTAAATGACGCTCCTATTGCTCCGCTGGTTGAAGTTGAGAAAATTGTCTGAGACATGTTCTGACCTTCTTTTATAGTATCAGTAACCTGGAACCAACAACTTATAGATAAATCCGCTCCTATGGAAACACTAAATGGCATTACTATACCCTTATTGCCACCGTCATATCCATCGAAAAAATAACTCGAATTACTCATCTGAAATCTATCACCCCCTAAACTAGCGCCGGGAAGAACCGTCCCGTTATTCCCATTCCCACTTTCGTCATTCGCATTGCCGTTAAACGGCCAGTAACCCACGAGCCCGTTTGTGGGGACATATGAAGGGACTTGTGCATGAGCCGAAAGAACGGCTAATAAGGTAAGAGAGGTTAAGAAGATGGGAAGAGAAGGGAAGATAAAAAGTCTAGTAGATTTCATAAAGTTTGAATTTATTATTCAGGAAAGAATTGCATTAATTTTTTAAGGTTAGACAAACATAAATCAAATATCAGTATTTATGTATATACATAACATTAAATTTTGTTAATGAAAGTTCCTTCGCTGCATGCCGAAGAACGACAAAGAATACCTTGAACAACTTGGTAAGAACATAAAAGCCAAGCGCAAGAAACTGAAGATGTCGCAGGCAGACCTCGCCTACAAAGTGGGTATGGATGTTCCGAACCTCAGCGTTATTGAAAACGGCAAATCGAATCCACAAATTCTCACTCTCGCAAAGCTCGCAGCCGCTATGGACGCCCAAGTATATGCTGTGCTTCCAGAAATAGAAAAGCCTTCGCAGTTTTTGGAAGAGCCGGGGGTTTATTCGCCGAGGAAACATTGAACTGCGTTATTAGAAAACCTTCGGTTTTATTCCTATTTCATAATTCCTACTACGTAATTGGAACTACGTAATTGGAAAATCGTAGATTTTATTACTACTGCTTAATTCCTATTGCGTAATTCGCACTTCGTAATTGGAACTTCGGTGTTTCAAATTTAAAACGTCGCAGACCCTCGTCCGAAGGACCTTCGCGATGAAATCGCCTTCGCAAAGCCATTTGCCCTCGCAAAGCTTCTTCCCCTCTCTTCCCCTTTCTTAACTTTTCTTACCTCTCTCCCCCTTCGTACATTTGCACCTAACCTATGGTAGCAAAAACCCTCCACCTTCTTAAAAAATACTGGGGATACGATGCGTTTCGCGATAAGCAAAGCGAAATCGTTAATGCTGCCGCATACGGAGAACATGTGTTTGCGCTGCTGCCAACTGGAGGAGGAAAAAGCATATGCTTTCAAGTGCCCGCGCTGTGCCACAAAGGATTGTGTATTGTGATAACTCCCCTGCTCGCACTTATGAAAGATCAGGTGGAAAGCCTCATTCAAAAAGAAATTCCTGCAGCATACCTTTCTTCGGAATTAAACAACTTCGAGATTGAAAAAATTCTCGACGATTGTACAAATAGAAAATACAAATTCCTCTACGTCTCTCCGGAACGTTTGGAAAACGACAACTTCATTGCGCGCATTCGCTACCTGAACATCTCGTTCGTTGCCATTGATGAAGCGCATTGTATTTCACAATGGGGACACGATTTCCGTCCAGCTTATAGAACCATTCCGAAGTTCATTCAAGAACTTCGAGATCCTGTTGTGATGGCTGTGACCGCTACCGCTACTCCGCAAGTGGTGAGCGATATTGCCACGCTCGTCTTCAACAACGATTGCACAATTATTCAAAAGAGCTTCGCTCGTAAAAACATCGGATACAACGCGCTCTTTTCAACCCAAAAAGAAAAGGATCTCGTTGAACGCATGCATGTGCTTCAAGGCGCCGGAATTGTCTATTGCAATTCACGAAAAAAAACCGAAGACCTGGCTGCACTGCTGAACGAAAAAAACATCAAAGCCCTTCCCTATCACGCGGGCTTAGATCTGCACAAAAAAGATCTAGCCTTTCTAAAATGGAAGAACAACGAAGTACAAGTGATTGTTGCTACAAACGCCTTCGGTATGGGCATCGACAAACCCGATGTGCGCTTCGTGATTCACTTCGATATTCCTTCACAACCCGAAGCATATTTTCAAGAAGTGGGAAGAGCGGGACGCGACGAGCAACCGGCTATTGGACTCGCACTTTGGAACGACAGTGATTTCGTTCAGTTGAAAAAAAGTGTTGCCATGCGCTATCCGCCAAAAGAAGATATTGCAACGGTTTATCAAACCCTCGCCAACATTCATCGCATTGCAATTGGTTCGGGCATGAACGAATTGTTCGCGCTGCACCTCGATCAAATTGCAGAACGAAGTCAACTGAACGCGAACACCATCTCAGCTTCATTGCTGTTGCTCGAACGCGCGGGTTATATCTCCATTCTCGCTCGAGGACTGCACCGTTCGCGCGTTCGCGTGATTGCTTCGAAAGATGAGCTTCGCGCGTTCGTAGACGAAAATCCGAAGCACGAAGATTTTCTTCGTTCACTCTTCCGCTTGTACGGAAGTATCTGGGAATTCGCGGTTCCCATCTCAGAATACCAATTGAGCGTGTTGAATGAACGCTCGAAAAATGAAGTGCTTACTTCGTTGAACGATTTGCACAAACTTCAGATCATTGAATACCTTCCTGCAAGTTCCACTTCACAATACAGCTATACAAAACAACGCGTAGCCTCTGAAGACATTTCTTTTCCTGAAAGTATGTATGAAGAGCGAAGAGCCATTGACGAAGCGAAACTTCAACACATGCAAAACTTGCTTTCGCAAGAACATTGTCGCGAACAATTCGTCCTTCGCTATTTCGGTGAAGATGCCGAACCCTGCGGCAAATGCGACGCTTGTCAGCGTGAACATGCTCTTCCAACTACAAAAGAAATTCTTAACGCTTGCCTCTCCGGTAAAACACTCGACGAGCTCTACGCGTGGCCGGTTCCCTTCAATAAAGAAAAAATTATTGAACTTGTGCAAGAAGCGCTCGCTGAAGGATGGCTCATTCCAAAAGAAGGCAAGTATTTCACGGCCAAGTAAGTTTTCGGAGTAGTTTTGCCACATGTTAGCAAAAATCTATTTAAAGAAAGGAAAAGAACAAAGCGCAAAACGCTTTCACCCTTGGATATTTTCCGGCGCCATTGAAGCCATTTCTGAATTATTGAAGGAAGGACAGTTGGTGGAAGTGTTCACGCGTGCTAACGAAAAAATTGGAATTGGACATTTTTCTGAAGGAAGCATTGCGGTTCGCATCTTTTCATTCGGTGAGGAAATGTATTCGACTGACATCTGGCATTCAAAAATTCAACACGCCTATGATCTCCGCAAGAAGGTTATGGTTAATACCGAAAGCACTACACTATATCGTTTGATTAACGCGGAAGGCGATGGCTTTCCTGGACTTATTGTAGACATATACGGAGAAACAGCAGTGCTTCAATTTCACGGAGCCGGCATGTACCAGCACCGCAGCGAAATTGCGAACGCATTGAAGATGGTGATGGGCGATGGTTTGAAAGCCATTTACGACAAGAGCGGAGAAAAAGTCAAGGGCGTTCCGAACGCACAAAACGAATATGTTGTTGGTGAAAAAGGAAACGACATTGCGTTGGAGCACGGCATTCAATTTCAAATCGATTGGGAGAAAGGACAAAAGACCGGCTTCTTCATTGACCAACGCGAAAACAGAAAACTACTCGGCGAATTAAGCCAAGGTAAAAAAGTGTTGAACACATTTTGCTACAGCGGTGGATTCTCTTTGTACGCATTGAAAAACGGAGCTAACCTCGTTCACAGTTTAGACAGCAGCGCCTCTGCATTGGCGTTAGTAGAGAACAACATTAAACTGAACAATCTCGACACTTCGAAGCACAAGCTTATTCAAGCAGACGCGGTTGAGTACATGAAAAATATTGAAGAGGACTACGATGTAATTGTTTTGGATCCTCCGGCATTTGCAAAACACCTTAGTGCGAAACATAAAGCTATTCAAGGGTACAGAAGAATTAACGAAGCGGCTTTACGTCAGATTAAGCCCGGTGGAATTCTATTCACATTCTCGTGCTCGCAGGTAATCGACAAGCAACAATTCACTTCTATTCTTTTGGCTTCTGCAATTTCAGTTGGACGCACCGTGAAGATTCTTCACCAGTTGCACCAAGGGGCAGACCATCCGATTAGCATCTTCCATCCAGAAGGAGAATATTTGAAAGGTTTGGTTTTAGAAGTTATTTAGTATTTTAGACTTCATGAAAAAGATTCTGTTCCTCGCTCTATTTATTTCGGTTGGAATGAATGCGTTCGCGCAAGCTGACCTGCTTCCTCATTTATTAAAACTTCAAGGCAATTGGGTTGGACTAACCGGAAGAGAAGAATGGACCAAGGTCGAAGATGAAATGGTTATTGAAGGCATTTCATTTTACAATGTGAATTTCGAAGAATACGGAACGAACGAGTTGCCGAACGAACATTCGGTTATTGTTTACGACAATGATCATTGGGTTTATATTGCTACTCCATTGGAGGCAGACAAAAGCACAACTTTCACCTGCACCAAAGCATCTTCAACGGAATGGATTTTTGAAAATCCAACGCACGACTTCCCGAAGCGAATTACTTATCGCTTCCTTTCAGACGAACAATTGGAAACGACTATCGACGCGGGCCCCGGTTCTGATCCGAAGGACGTGAAGGTTTGGAAGTACTGGAAGAAGAAGATCTAGACTTCTTAGACGTAT
>JBIKVX010000172.1:0-4670 GCA_044356625.1 Flavobacteriales bacterium
AAGGCTCGTGATCAATGATGTCTCCAAATTCGGTTGGAATATGAACAGCTCCGTCGATTAGATTCACATCTTTCGAGTACGTCATTTCAATACGTTCAGACTTACTTCCATTGCGCAACTCGAAAGCGTATTTGATGCCGCTTTCCGGATGAACAGTAAAGACGACATCGACTCCCGACCAAGCATTTTCTATTCGAAGTTTTTCGTAACACTTTGCACCTTGAATGCCTTTGCAAATCCCGTCTGATTCAATAGAATAATTGCTGTAAAAGGCGCATAATTCAGACGGCACATAGTTGCAATTTCCTTCACCTAAATGAACAGACACAAAATCGTTTCGAAAAGAAAACTTCGCATCTTCTCTTTCCGATTCTTTGTATTCCGAAATGGTTTGAATGGACTTTTTCTCTGAATGCTTCTCGTTTTTTTCAACCTCTAAAAACGAATACACCCAACCTTGGGGCGTAAAGAAAATTCGTGTGCTGCCCCAGTCTGCGGCATAAAGAATTTTTTCTCCAATTACTTTTTCCTCTTTGGAAAACTGACCTTTATTTTCGACAAACACTCGCTCTCGCTCATATTTCCTTTCCCACTTGTTCTGAGCATTGGCTGAAAAAACAAAAGCAAATAATAAGATTGCAGTTTGAAGTATTTTCATACTGCAATATAACTCCTATTTATATTTTCCCAATAGGGCAACTAAATAAGCTTTTTCTTTCACCCCTGCCTCTTTCCACAACACTTCTCCATTCTTGAAGATCATTAACGTTGGAACAGAGCGCACGTTGTATTTCGCAGCCACCGCTTGATTGCGGTCGATGTCGATTTTAATAATGCGCGCTTCATCTCCAATGGCAGTTGCTAATTCTTCTAAGATTGGACCTTGGTATTTACACGGTCCGCACCATGTTGCGAAGAAGTCTACTAACACCGGCTTATCGCCTTGAATGATATCGTTGAAGCTTCCTTTCATTTTTGTTGAATTAGCGATTGCATTTTATTCCAGCTACCCGCGTTGTGAACATTGGTGAAACCCATTTGCTTCAATTGTGAAACAGCTGCACCGCTTCTCATGCCGCTTCTGCAGCAGAGAATAATAACTTCGTCTTTTTTCCAAGCTTTCGCCTTGGTTGGAATTTCAGGAAGTGGAACATTGCTTGTTCCTTTCGCGTGTCCTTCAGAATATTCTCCTTTGGTTCTCACGTCAACCAGCTTTGCACCCTCGCGCATGAGCTGCACCAAATCGGCTTTTGGCTTTCCTTTTAAGAATGAAAATAGTCCCATTATACTAGAGCGTTTACTTCCATCCAACCACCACCGTTGTAAACCTCTTCTACACCTTGTTGTTGAAGGTATCCGGTTGCTTGTCCGCTTCTTCCACCTGAAAGGCAACACAGCACCAAAGGCTTCGGCATGTTTTTGAATTCTTCAACTTTCGTTGGTACTTCTTGTAGTGGAATATTTATTGAACCCGCTACATGTCCACTTTGGAATTCTTCTCTTGAACGCACATCAACAATTGTTGCCGTTCCATTTTTTAAAGCTGCTAGTACATCCATTGTTTTGAATTTTTAGCGAAGGTAGGATGGTAAATTGAATGGTGCTGTGAGGAGAGTCACATTACTCACCTTCGGTGATCAAAGCTTCGGTGAAATCTTTTAGATCAATAGCTGTGCAATCAAACCTTCGGTGAAAAAACGCAGTTCCCATTACGCAGTAGGAACAACGAAGTTCAAACAACGTAGTTCAAACAACGAAGTTCCAACAACGAAGTTCCAACAACGTAGTTCAAACAACGCAGTTCCAACAACGCAGTTCAAACAACGCAGTTCCAATTACGAAGTAGGAATAAAATCTTCGATTTTCCAATAACGTAGTTCCCAGTTATGCTATTTATATTCTGTCAAGAACCCTTATTAGGACTTGTTTTCTGGAATATTTTTCGTCAATTTCATGCATAAGATTTTTTAAGCTGGCTATGTTTCTGAATTAATTTCATTGAAATTTCGTGCGGAATATAGTAAATTATTATTTACTTTTGTTTTGCCGAATAAATCAATTGCAATGAAATGCTCTGAATTATTAAGGCTGTTGAAAAAGGCTGGTTGGGTCGAGGTTTCGCAGAAGGGATCTCATGTAAAAATGAAGCATGAAAACATTCCTGAAACGATTATTTTTCCCAATCATGGAAGTCTGGAAATGGGAAAGGGCCTTGAAATGAAAATTAAGAAAATAGCGGGACTATGAAAACAATATTTCACATTGAAAAAACAAGAACGGGATTCTCGGCATTTTCAGATGATTTTCCAATATTTACAACGGGGAAGAGTATGCCTCAGCTTCTTTCTAATTTGGAAGAAGCGGTAGCACTTTATTTTGAAGACGCTCCTCGAAAGAAGTTTGTTTATCAGATTCAATTCACCGATTTCTTTCTTCAGTATCGCATTTTAAACGCTAAGATCTTAGCTCAGCGCATTGGTCTTCATCCGACACTACTCTCTCAGTACATCCGCGGTGTAAAGCCTCTTTCAACGGAACAAGGACTGCGAATTGTTCAAGGAATTCAGCAGATTGGGCGCGAGTTGAGTGGGTTGAGGTTTGGGTGAGTGACAGTGGTTATTTATTGGGTATAAGAAGGTAAGAATGCCTTACAGGCGAATGTTTTCAACGAATGCCCGTCGGGCGAATGCTTCGCGAATGTCTTTTTGAAGTTAAGAGAGGGTAAGAAAAGGGAAGATTTAACAACGTAGTTCCAATTACGCAGTATGAATTATGATCCCGATAGCTATCGGGAGGAATTACGCAGTAGGAATAAAACCGAAGGTTTTCCAATTACGAAGTAGGAACAACGAAGTTCAAACAACGTCAGTTCTAACAACGCAGTTCAAACAACGCAGTTCAAACAACATAGTTCCCCCGCATAAACACGCATAACCATTTCTTGACAAGCACACTTAGGAGAAATAGGTTTGCCTCTAAAAAACAAAACCGCCGGTGTGATAATCAGGGACCGGCGGCATACTGAATCAAATTTAAAATAAAATGAATGATTTGAAAAATATTTTGGAGAAAAATTATGTCAATGCTGTTTCCTCTAAAAGGCTGAAAACCTATATAGATGCGGCCGAACACGATATTTTCAATGGAATAAAATTATACCAGAAGAATATAACGCTCTCTAGTAATTGCTTGAAATACATTGCCCTTTTCGAGGTTGCACTTCGAAATGAAGTTGATCGATTCTATATGGAGAAATTTAAAAATCATAATTGGATTAGCCTCTTTCCAAAGGAAATGATAAGAAGCTCAGGTGATAAAGGAATCGAAAAAATGAATCTTGGCTTTTGGGTACACCTTTTTGCTCCAAAGCAATTTCGAGAAGGTGGCCAATGCCTTCATCAAATCTATTTATACCGACCAAAGGGGGTCTCTCCAAGGGTGCTCTTTAACGATCTGTTATTCATCCTGAATTTTCGAAATAGAATTGCACATCATGAATCCATTTGCTTCAATAAGGAAAAACAGTTTAGCACCGATTCAATTCGAAAATTTGAGGAGATCATACTGCGTCATCTCGTCTGGTTAGGATATGATATTCCTTCGTTGATATATTTCAAAAGATTGAACTTGGAATGAAAATAGAATTTTCATGAATATTGCGTAGCAACGAATGTGCAAGCCCGAATGTCTTTTTGAACTTAAGAGAGGGTAAGAAAAGGGAAGATTTGTTAATCTAAGATTCTGACCCACTTTGCTACTGAAACAGACCAATGTAGTGCTGTTTTATGCAATTCAAATTTTTCCCGCAGCCTACGTCAATACTGTCTTTTTTAATAAAATTCAGTCCAGAACTAGCATAAACATTTGAGAAAAGAGTTGATTTCAATTCGGAAATTCACAAAAAAAAGCCCGCTTTCGCGGACTTTGAATCTATCACTTGGTTACGTTATTTCGAGAAATAAGAGGCTTTACCAAGCCTAACGATGCAAAGATAATGGAATTAATTAAATCTCAAAAAAATGAATTATAAGAAATTCGAATTACACTTTTCAAAACCTAGAATAAATAGATATTACTATGCTGCAGGTTCATCACGGACAAAGGCCATTCACATGTATAAACAAAATTTACTCGTTGCACAGGCCATACATCCAGTGCTAGGGATTTTTGAGGTAGTTCTTAGAAATTCTATTGATACTGCGCTCTGCAAGCACTTTCAAGATTATAACTGGATAATAAATCAAAAAAATGGATTTATGACTGATTCTCATTTGTTGGCTTATGCGGATTCCGATTTAGAGATTTTCTATTGGAATGAGTCGAACGCTGAAGTTGATTTTATTTTGAAATGGGAAGAAAAATATGTGGCGCTCGAGGTGAAGCTTAATCATGATAAGGTTACAGGAATAGATAAATTCAAGAAGCAATTCCGTCCTCATAAAGTCTATCAACTCGACAGCCGCGGGCTGAGTTGGCAAGAGTTCATTACCATGGATCCTCGAGAACTTTTTTGAATACTATAATCTTTCAGATCAATCACGTTGTGATCAAACCTTCGGTGAAATCTTTCAGATCAATCACTTCGTGATCAATTCTTCGAATCAATCGCTTTGCGATCAATCGTTCCGATTAATCCGTAGGATTGATCACCGGAGGTGATTGATTGCGGA
>JBIKVX010000289.1:0-4624 GCA_044356625.1 Flavobacteriales bacterium
AAGATCTACGAAGGAGGAGGGAAGAAGCGCATCGAGAAAGAACACGAAAAAGGAAAAATGACCGCTCGCGAGCGCGTTGATTACCTTTTGGATAAAGATACCGAACGCATTGAAGTGGGTGCATTTGCCGGAGATGGGATGTACGCTGAACACGGCGGATGTCCAGCAGGTGGAGTAGTTGTAGTTATGGGATATGTGTCGAAAAAGCTTTGCTTGGTTGTCGCGAACGACGCCACCGTCAAGGCAGGCGCGTGGTTCCCAATAACAGGAAAAAAGAACTTACGTGCGCAAGAGATTGCCATGGAGAATCACATTCCTATTATTTATTTGGTCGACAGTGCCGGCGTGTACTTGCCATTGCAAGATGAGATCTTCCCTGACAAAGAACACTTCGGAAGAATATTCAGAAATAATGCGCGCATGAGCAGCATGGGCATTCCGCAATACGCTGCCGTAATGGGAAGCTGTGTGGCCGGTGGTGCGTACTTGCCCATCATGAGCGACGAAGCATTAATTGTAGATAAGACAGGAAGCATCTTCCTTGCAGGTTCATACTTGGTGAAAGCCGCTATTGGCGAGGAAGTCGACAACGAGACACTCGGCGGTGCAACAACGCATTGCGAGATCAGCGGGGTGACAGACTACAAAGCTCTGAACGACAGAGACGCCTTGGATACCTTGAAAAAACTATTAAGTTCTCAAGGTAAAATTTCCAAAGACGCCGGCTTCGATCGCATTGCACCATCATTACCGAAGCGCAAGATGGAAGATGTGTTGGGAATTCTTCCAACTGACAGAACCACTTCCTACGAAGTGCGTGAAATGATCGAATGTTTGGTAGACAACAGTGAATATACCGAATACAAGGCAGAATACGGAAAGAGCATTGTGTGCCTATACGCCCGCATTAACGGATGGTCCGTTGGAATAGTAGCGAATCAGCGCGAGATTATTAAAAGTAAAAAGAACGGCATTCAGTTCGGTGGGGTGATCTATAGCGACAGTGCCGACAAAGCAGCTCGCTTCATCATGAACTGCAATCAGAAAAATATTCCGTTGGTCTTTCTTCAAGACGTAACCGGATTTATGGTTGGAAGTAAAAGTGAACACGGCGGGATTATTAAAGACGGCGCGAAGATGGTGAATGCGCAAGCCAACAGCGTTGTGCCGAAGTTCACCATTATTATGGGCAACAGCTACGGTGCTGGTAACTACGCCATGTGCGGAAAGGCATACGATCCGCGATTGATTGTGGGTTGGCCAACGGCTCAAGTTGCGGTAATGGGCGGTGCTCAAGCCGCGAAAGTGTTGCTTCAAATTGAAGTGGCATCTTTGAAAGGGAAAGGTGAGACAATCACACCCGAGCGTGAAGCTGAAATGTTCAACCGCATTAAATCGAAATACGACGAGCAGACTTCTCCGTATTACGCTGCCTCTCGCTTGTGGTTAGATGCCGTTATTGATCCGATTGATACGCGCAAGTGGATTAGCCTTGGTCTGGAAGCCGCATCGAATGCACCGGCTGAGCGCGCTTATTCGGTTGGAGTTCTTCAAACATGAAAAGAAAGTTAGATTATTTTTTTTCGGGTGAAGGGAAGTGGCTTCGCCGCGTCTTGCTTGCAGCAGCTGCTGTGCGCTTAATAGCTGCTATTTTTTCGGAAGGGTATATCATGAGCGACGATCATTTCTTGGCCGTTGAACCGGTGTCTTCATGGGTGCACGGAGAGAATTACCACAACTGGTTTCCGAATGAATACAACCACACCGATCATGCCCAGCCCTTCAGCTACGCTTATTATTTTTTGAATTTTCTAATCTTAAAGTGTTGTGCCGTCATCGGAATTGTTAATCCGTTTATCCAGGCCTTCGTCCTTCGCTTGGTGCATGCCGCCTTGAGTTTGTGGGGTGTTTACTTATTTGTGAAACTCGCTGAACGATTGATTGCTTCGGTTCAATGGCGCATGTATGCCATTTGGTTCTGGGTTTTCGGAGGAGTAGTCACCGTTTTCAGCGTTCACCAATTGGTTGAAACCGCCTGCATACCTTTTGTCTTGTTGGCCTATTTGTATGTCTTGAAATACTTCGAGCGTGAGCGCATGGGCGCACTAATCATTGCTGCCCTCGCATTTTCTTTTTCGGTTGGAATGCGCTACCAATTGGTGTTCTTCCCTCTTACTCTGGGAATGTATTTATTATGGAAACGCAAGTGGAGTGGGGCAATGCTCTTCGGTTTTTTCTTTACCCTTGGATTCGCTCTAACCCAAATCGACAATCTCTTGTTTTGGCATAAACCCATTTACCAGCATCTCCTCGACTATCAATCCTACAACGCCACTCACTTCTCTGACTATCCGAGTAATGTTTTTTCATACCTGGCTTTAATCACTTATTACATCTTCCCAGTTGTAACAATTGTTTTCCTCATCTCTCTTCGCCGCAGGCATTCGTCCTCTGGACATTCGTCTCCGACATTCGTTGCTCCGCAACATTCGTCCTCCGGACATTCGTCTCCGACATTCGTTGCTCCGCAACATTCGTCCTCCGGACATTCGTCTCCGACATTCGTTGCTCCGCAACATTCGGACACTCTAACAATCTTCATAGGTGTTACTGTCTTCATTGTGTTTCACCTAATCTTTCCGAACAGACAAGAAAGGTTCTTACTTCCCGCAGTCCCATTCGTGTTGTTGTTAATGATGAGAACAATCTCCAAACGCTATTCGTGCCCCGCACCCTCGCACGAAGTGCCCTCGTCCGCTGGACCCTCGTCGAATAGACCCTCGCACGCAGTGCACCAAGCCATCCGCCTCTCCATCTACCTCTCCATCATCTACACAATATCCTACTCCTTTTACGTCCCAAAAGCCAAATACATTGATTGTTGTCATGTTTTATACGAAAGAGGCGATTTTCAAAATGTGGTGATAGACAATTGGAAAGGGGAGGAGTCGGTTTGGCTTCCCATGAATTATGTTGGGAAGTTCGTGCATCCTTTTTCCATGACAAATAAGAAATCGTTGGATCAGCTCAAGCAGCAAATTATTCATCAGCCTCTCTACGATTCGAAGCGACTTCCTGCGCCTGCGCCCAATTACCTTATCCTTTGGGGAAAGGAGGAATCTCACTTAAGAGCCAAGGCATACGGGGAAGCTGGATTCAGGATTGAAAGACTTTCATCGGCTAATTCAGAGGGCGAGGAAGGATTCGCATTGTATTCTCTCCATCTTTTGCAATAGACTAAGAAATTTGTTTGAATAATCGGGGCGGATCTATTCAGAACATCGGGGCGGATCTATTCAGAACATCGGGGCGAAAAATTTTTCGCCCCTAAGATGTTGAATTACAGAGGGTTTCTTTGGGTCATATTAAATTTCAAAAAAAATAATTAACACAGGCATCTTAATAAGATAATCTCGTCTTATTATTGTAACGCTGTTTTTCAGCCAAAACCTAATCAATTAACTAATTAAATCTAACTTATGAATCGTATTTTACGTTCTCAGTTGCCGCCAAATCCTTGTGATGAAGCGGTGTTCGACACTACCACGGGCTCGTCTCAAGGACGAACACGATGGATGCGAATGAAAAAAACGTGTATTGCGCTATTGGCTCTTGGGCTAATGTTGACGAGCACTAGTTCTTTCGCACAATCATTTGCTACTATCGGCGGGGCTAGCACGTCCTCCACTACGAGTACTGGAAGTGATCCAATTGATGGATACTGGAACTCGTTCCGTTACCAAGTGGTGTATACTGCTGCTGAATTAAATACAGCAGGTATGGTAGCTAACTCGACAATTACAGGGTTAGGATGGTCAATTTTAGCTGATTACGCGGGAGGAAACCTAGCGGGTTACACCATTAAAGTGGCTCATGTAACAGCTTCTAATGCAGCTACGCACAACACAACTCCGACAACCACTGTGAAGAATCCTTTTGCTTACAACCCAACAGTTACTGCATTAGGTGCATTCGATATGATTACGTTTGATGCTTCATTCGTTTGGGATGGTACATCGAATATTCTATTGGATATATGTTCTTCGGGATTGAATCCTTATACTTCTCCATACGGTCAAGTAAGAACCATTGCATCAACAACAGCAAACGGTTCGAGGAGAATTGCTGCCGATTTTTCAAGTCAATGTGGTAATAACACAACAGCTGTTAACGCTAACAAGCCGGCCATTCGCTTTGCTTATTCGCCACCTCCAGCATGTGCTGGATTGCCAAATACACCAGTAGCCTCTTTGACAGGTGCTTCTAGCATTTGTGATGGATTTACTAAGTCAATGACTGCGACTGGCTTCAGCGTTGCTTCAGGTTTAACAACCCAATGGATGGTTTCTAACACTCCTGGGGGGCCTTATTCAAACGTTTCGGGTGGTACAGGTGCGACAACGAGTTCATATACAAGTGCAGCTCTGACGTCTGGTACTTATTATTTCGTTTGTACTTCTACTTGTACTGCAACAGCTGAAATTGCAACTTCGAATGAGTTGGCTCTAACAGTTAACGCTTTACCAACTGTTACTTTCACTGCTCCTAATGGCGGTGCATTTTGCGGAACGCAAGAAATGACGGCGTCAGGTGCTTCTACTTATGTTTGGACACCAGCTTCATC
>JBIKVX010000173.1:0-4610 GCA_044356625.1 Flavobacteriales bacterium
CCTTAGATGAAGGCAGCATGAATTTCATATTACCAAATCTTGAAGAGTAGTCGAGATATATTGACCATTTATTACTCCTAAGCTTTACATTCCGTTATTATCTTCGCTGCATGTATCCTACTTTATATCATGTCTTTTACGATTGGTTCGGTGTCGAATGGTCTTGGGCCAAAATGCTGAACAGCTTCGGTTTCTTTGTGGCTTTGGCTTTCATTGCTGCGAGTTATACGTTAACATTAGAATTAAAAAGGAAGGAATCGCTTGGCCTTATCAAAGGTGGTGTTCGGAAAGTGGTTGTTGGGGGAGCTCCGAATATGATGGATATCTTATTTTCCGGTTTAATGGGATTCATTTTGGGTTGGAAGGTGATTTACTTATTGGTGAACAGCGCGCAATTATTCAACGGAGTCAATTCCCCTCAGCACATTATTTTTTCAAAAAGCGGCTATCCTTTATTGGGAATTTTAGTGGGTGGCGGATATGCTTACTTCCGTTATTATCAAGAAAAGAAAAAGCAATTGCCACAACCCCAAGAGAAAATGGAAACATTTTCCGCTGGAGAATATACAGGAACCATTACATTTCTAGCTGCGGTTGGTGGTTTAATAGGAGCGAAGTTGTTTCACTTATTCGAGAATCCTGCTGAACTGAGAGAGTTCTTCACTCACCCATCTTTGGAAAGTTTTATCAGTGGATTAACGGTTTATGGTGGTTTAATCATGGGGGCATTTGTTGTATTGATTTACGCGAAGATTAAAAAAATTCCAGCATTGGTTTTAGCAGATTGCGCAACTCCAGGAATGATCTTGGCTTATGGAATTGGTCGCATGGGTTGTCACACCAGCGGAGATGGCGATTGGGGAATTGAAAACCTAAGTCCAAAACCCGGATGGCTTTCTTGGTTGCCTGATTGGGCTTGGTCTTACGACTATCCGAATAACGTAAATAGAGTGGGAGAGTTTATGACTTCCGATCAGTATGCAGGCTACGGAAAGCATTTGGTCCCAGGTGTATTTCCCACGCCTCTCTATGAAATTATTGTTGCAGTAGCCATCTTTATTTTCTTATGGTCTATTCGCAAGCGCGTCAAGGCTGCCGGAGTGATCTCTGCCCTTTATCTTATCTTTAACGGACTTGAGCGCTTCTTCATAGAAAAGATTCGCGTGAACAATAAATTCGACTTTCTCGGTGTTCAAGCAACACAAGCAGAAATAATAGCAGTGTTATTTATAATTGGCGGGGTTGTTTTGCTTTATTTTTCTTCACGAAAGAATAAAGTTGACTCGGGTTCATTTGCTTCGAAAACAACGGGTTAATGAGCTATTGTGAATGAAAAGATCATTTTTTTCTTGATATTCACAGAAAGTTAGTATTACATTTGTCCCCCGTTTCAGTTTTGAAGCACAACATTTAAGAAACATAAAAACTTACAGATATGGCAGTTGAAATTACAGACAGCAACTACAGTGAATTAGTAGATGGTTCAGACAAAGTAGTGATGATTGATTTTTGGGCGGAATGGTGTGGACCATGTAAATTGGTAGGACCTATTGTTGACGAGTTGCACGCAGAGTACGACGGTCGCGCAGTAGTAGGTAAAGTAAACGTAGATAACAATCCAGAAATCAGTGCGAAATTTGGAATCAGGAATATCCCTACAATCATTTTCGTGAAGAACGGAGAGGTTGTAGACAAGAGTGTTGGTGCTGTTCCAAAGAACGTACTAACTGAAAAGCTTGATGCTATACTCGTATAGTTTCATTTTTTTTTTTTTTTGAAGAGGACCTCGGTCCTCTTTTTTTTACTACAAATGTGGTATTGCTTAGGTTCGAGTGTTAGTCTTTCTTTGCAATTGAGAACAAATCTAAATAGAATCGATGGGAAAGAGTTTATATACGTTGATAGCCTGTTTCATAGCGTTGAATGCAATGGGACAAAAAGACACATTGCCGAAATACACAACGCCATTCATTGAAATTAAAGTTACAGTTCTTGATGAAACAGGCAATCTGCCGGCTATTGACGGTGTACGTATTTATGGCGGAAAAAAAACGGCGTTTGTTTCTCCAGAGAAATTGAATATTGATTTGTCTTCGAACAATTCGCGGCAGTTGTTTGGAAGAATTCCTGGAATAATGGTGTGGGAAAGCGATGGAAGTGGGATTCAAACTGGGATTGCCACTCGCGGTCTAAGTCCAAACCGCTCATGGGAATTCAATATGCGTCAGAATGGGTATGATATTTCTTCAGATGTTTTTGGTTATCCGGAAGCTTATTACACGCCGCCAGCAGATGCGGTGGCTAAAATTGAGATTCTAAGAGGTGCAAGCAGTCTTCAATACGGTCCGCAATTCGGAGGAATGATAAATTATGTTTTCGAAAACGCTCCTGCAACAAACGGCAGTAAGACAAAGATTCGTCAGTCGTTCGGGTCTTATGGTCTGTTCAACAATTTCATTAGCACGGGCCTTCGAAAGAACAAGTTTTCCTTTTACTCTTTTTATCACCGAAGATCAGCAGACGGTTGGAGAGAGAACAGCGCTTACAATACCCAAACTGGATTCATCTCTGTTGGATACGATTTCAACGAAAAGGTGAAAGTGAAAGCGGAGTATACCCATTCAGATATGCTCAGTCAGCAAGCGGGCGGACTTACCGACGTTCAGTTTCAGGATAATTCACAACAGAGTTCTCGTGCTAGAAACTGGATGAGTATTCCCTGGAACCTCATGAATGTTCAATTGGATATTAATGCTTCGGAAAAATTTCAACTTGAAATTAAAATGTTCGGATTGCTTGCAACCCGCAGCAGCGTTGGTTTTCTAGATCCGATAAATACGGCTGATGTCATTCTTTCAACAACGAATGATTATGCTGCAAGAAGATTAGATGCCGATAAATATCAGAATATCGGAACGGAATTGCGCGGAAAGTATGAGTTCAAATTATTCGGAAACAATCAGACACTTGCCTTCGGTGCACGCGCTTATCAAGCGAAAACATTTCGTCATCAGAAAGGAAACGGCACAACAGGTTCCGACTTCAACATGAATATAGATTCCTTAGGGTATAAAGTGAATTATGTCTTCGGAACGAAAAACTACGCTCTATTTGCTGAGCAAGCGCTTTATTTGGGAAAGAGAGTCTTACTTGTTCCAGGCATTCGCTTCGAACAAATTACTGCCAATGGAAGTGGAACAGTGAATTATGCAAACGGAGAAATCCCCTTTCAAGAGCGAGCGATTTCAAAATTGCTTTTTGGAATTGGAACCGAATTTCATTTGAATGAAAAAAATGAAATTTACGCGAATGCTTCTCAAGCCTTTCGTCCAATGACCTTTTCAGAACTTATTCCTTCAGCAACAACAGATGTCATAGATCCGAATTTGAAAGACAGTGAAGCTTTAAATATAGACCTTGGTGTTCGCGGTTCTTGGAAGAATTACATTCATTACGACGCGAGTGTTTATCAGATGAATATTCAAGATCGCATTGGGACATATAAGGATAGCTTATCTATTCGACACGTTACCAACATTGGAGCTTCTTTATCTAAAGGGGTAGAGGTATATCTAGAATTAAATGTATTGAATAATTTCAAACAAGGGAATTTCGGAAGTCTTCATCCCTTTGCTTCCATTGCATACAACGAAGCGACATACACGAGTTGGAACGATCCTACCGTAGTTAGTGGAAGCTCCTCTGACATAACAAATAAAACGGTTGAAAATGCGCCCAGAAGAATTCAACGTTACGGTTTAACGTACAAGTTGAAAGGATTCTCGGCGACCTACCAATTGAACAATGTGAGTGAAGCATTTGCAGATGCCACGAATTCAATTTTGCCTTCTGTTGATGCCAAATCAGGACTTATTCCCGCATACAGCGTGAGCGACTTAAGCTTTGGATACAGCGGTAAAGAGAATTACACGCTTCAAGTGGGAGTGAACAACCTCTTCAACGAAAGTTATTTCACAAGAAGGGCCGGAGGTTACCCCGGCCCTGGATTATTGCCTTCGAACGGAAGAACTTTCTTCTTCACATTCGGGATTCAGATTTAATTTTAGATTAATCTGATGTACAATAGAATAATGTTTGTTACAATTTTGAATTGAGAAGTCTTCCAGATTCAATAAGTTTTTTTAGAAGGGGAGAACGTCGAGTGGCTTCCAATAAATTCAAATGTCCCACGTGATGACAGTCGGTACCAATGAAATCGACCAAGTCAGCTTCAATCAAGCGTTCTGAAATGCGTTTCACCCCAGGTCCATAATGACCCGTTAAGCAGTTCGTGTTAATCTGAATGTGTATGCCACGGTCTGCAACGTCTTCGTATTTCGAGAAGTTACTGTGCCAATATTCGTAGCGCTCAGGGTGAGCAAGAATGGGCTTGTATCCATTCAATTGCAAATTGAAAACAGCGCGCTTATAATTGATTTGTTCCGTATCAAAAGACAATTCAAAGAGCACATGTTTATCTCCAAAACTCAGAATGTCATCTTTGGCAATCAACTCTTCAAAGTGCTCATCTACGTAATATTCCGCTGCAGCTTGAAATTCAACATCAATTCCGCGAGCTAACAATTCCGCTTTGACCAGGGCTTCCTTTT
>JBIKVX010000174.1:0-4604 GCA_044356625.1 Flavobacteriales bacterium
CCTTGCAGTAGGCCTTGGTATTCAGCAGACATATCTTTCACGAAATCTATTTTCACCGCATCTAAATAGGGAAGGGCATTTCCGAATTCATCTTTCAAATAATAATTCGGATTTTTGTGAAAGACGAGTGCAACGTTTTCATACCAGAAAGCAAATTGAAAAGGACCACAACCGACAGGATGATTTCTAAAATCGCTTCCATACATTTCAATGGCTTCATGCGGAACGATATTCGCGTATTGGGTTGTTAGCAATCCGAGAAATGGCGCGAACGGTTCTTTAAGTTGAATAATGAATGTTGAATCGTTCGGAGCAGAGAATCCGTTTTCAATTACCTTTTCAAAAATCCATTTGCCTGGAGAAGCAAGAGTGTTGTCTAATATTCTATTGAAGGAATAAATAACATCTGCGGCCACGACTTTCCGACCTTCTTCATTGGGGAAGCAGTTGTTGTTGTGAAAGTGTACGTCGTTGCGAAGTGTAAAAGTGTAAGTGAGTAAATTTTCTGAGATTGAGAATGATTTTGCAACAGAAGGAACAATTTGCAACGAATCATTCAATTCAACTAGTCCGTCGAACAATTGATTGGTGGCCCACATGATTTCAAGATCGCGCGCAAAGGCCGGGTCAAGCGAGGTTATGCCATTGCTTTCGTTGTAACAAAAAACATTTTTATTGTCGCTGCGTTTTGTTCCGCAAGAGACAAACACAAAGAGAACAAGGACACTTCCGAAAAATATGTTTCCGTTAAATTTCATTCAAACAAAAATAGAGTAGGTGGAAGTAGAATTGTTCTGTTCTACTTTTGAGTTATGAAAAAATTAGGTGTGTTATTCTTCATAGCATTGATGGTATCCTGTAAAACCACTAAACTGGACTACAAAGAGTATTCCGATGCTGCTGCTAAGGCTAAGTTTGATATAATGAGTTACAACGTTGAAAATTTATTCGACACCATTGATGATCCGAATAAAGCGGACGAAGATTTTACCCCAACGGGAAAGTTGCAATGGAACACTGCGAGGTATTACGAGCATTTGAATCACACGGTTGATGCCATTACAAACAAGGGGACAAACTTTCCAGCTATTGTTGGATTGATTGAAGTTGAGAACGGAACAGTCTTGAATGATTTGGTAAATACCTCTTTTCTAAAAGGAAGAGGATATCAAGTTGTTTGGTATGAAGGTCCCGATGAACGAGGAATAGATGTGGCAATGATATACGATTCCAATCGAGTGAGTGTAATTGCAAGCAGGGCTATTCCTGTTGTATTAGAGAGTGTAACAGATCCGAATACACGGGATATTTTAAAAGTCACCGTTAAAGTTGGAAGTGAAGATTTTAATTTGTTCGTGAACCACTGGCCGTCGCGCAGAGGTGGACAGGATGAATCGGAAATGCATCGCATTAAAGCGGCGAGTGTTTTAAGAAAAGAAGTAGATCAGATTCTAGCTGTAAATATCAAGTCAAATATTATTTGCATGGGCGACTTCAACGATTTTCCTTCGAACAAAAGTATTCACGAGGTATTGCAAGCGGGAGGAGAGAATGAACGTTCGGTTTTGTATAATATGATGTCAGATTTTGAAGCGCTAAAAAAGGGAACGCATTTTTACAAAGGAGAGTGGAGTCCACTAGATCAATTAATGGTTAGTTATGGTATGTTGTTTAACAGATTTGTAGATGTAAATTCTTTCGAAGTTGTATCTTACGACTTTCTTTATTACACTGGGAAGGATGGTGTAAAATCTCCGGCTCGAGTATATGTGGGTGATTCATACAAAGGCGGATATAGCGATCATCTTCCAATACTTATGCATGTGAATTAATTCCTACAAAACATATTCAAATAAAAAAGCCGTCTCGCAAGAAACGGCTTTTTTAATGTTCTGAAGTAGAATATTATTTCTTCTTCGCAGCTTTCTTAGGAGCAGCTTTAGCAGCAGCTTTCTTAGGAGCAGCAGCTTTTTTAGCAACGGCTTTCTTAGGAGCGGCAGCTTTTTTAGCAACAGCTTTCTTAGGAGCAGCAGCTTTTTTGGCAACAGCTTTCTTAGGAGCAGCAGCTTTTTTAGCAACAGCCTTCTTAGGAGCAGCAGCTTTTTTAGCAACAGCCTTCTTAGGAGCGGCAGCTTTTTTAGCTACAGCCTTCTTAGGAGCGGCAGCTTTTTTTGGAGCAGCAGCTTTCTTAGGAGCAGCAGCTTTTTTAGCAGCAGCTTTCTTAGGAGCGGCAGCTTTTTTAGCGGCCTTTGGCGCGCTAGCTTTGGTTTTGGTTTTCATAAAATAAACGGTTGATTATTTTCTTTTCAAATCGTTCATGCATCGTTATGAATGAACTTAAAAATACACTGGATACAACTTCACTTTTCCGTCACTTCTTATCCCGATTGTCGGACTTGGAATTTTGATGAAGTTAATTACGCTTGCAATTTTTTTCATCCATTTTCTTCGCCATTCAATTCTATTCAAATCTGCATCAAAAGAAAAAAAGAATTCACGTGTCGCGTGAAAATTATTAACACTATTAATGTTATTATCTGCGTATAAATTTTCATCAATACTGTAACCAAATGAAATGCATAGCCACCTCGTGAATCGCTTGGTATTCGAGCGGTTCAGAGATAGTGGTGCAGAGAGCCAATACGTTTGTCCGTTGTAGTCTTTCAAAAGTCGTTGTTGAAAATTACGACCAAATGTTTCAGGGCGCATGTTTGCAAACGCACTTTTTTGATAAGAAAATTTTAACGAGATGAATTGTTGCTGAAGAAAATATTCTTGCGAAGCGAACAAAAAATATCCGAATGTATTCGCAAGCATATCACTTTTTGAAAATCCCCATTGCGCAGATTTTCCATCTAAAATTTCAATGCTTGTTAGATAAATTAAACCACTAGCTCCTCCAAAGAAAATATTTCTATTTCGGTTTGAAGGGCTTGTTTGAAGAGTGTTGTAGAAGTTTCTTCCCAATTGATACGAAGTAAATGCGTGTCCGCATTTATCTATTTGCATCCATTCTTTTGAATCATTGAAAAAGTGAAAATTGCTTTTTGGATAATCTTTATACCACAACGTGTTTAATGCAATGAATGAAGATGCACTTGCGCCAATGGCTATAGAAGAAAAAACGGTGTTGTTTTTTTTTTGCTGTGATGGGATTACTCCTAGCGTATCATTTTCAATAGAAAATACAGTCAGGCGAAAGAAAATAAAAACAAAAAGGACGACAGTTTTTTTCATTGCTTAATGTCGATCGAATCAAGATAAGATTGATAGGCTTTGGCATTCAATAAATGTTCTTCGTATGTTTTTGCGAAGTTGTGTTTTCCTGTTTTGCGAGGTTGTGCACACATAAAAATATATTCGTTTTTCGCAGCGTTAAGAACAGCGTCGAGATATCTATTTTCAACGATATGAATTGTTGCAGGCGGCAAACCTTTATATAAGTATGTGTTATAGGGAGAGTCAAATTTCAAATCAGCGTTTTTAACACGTTGTCTTTTTTCTTTGGTGTTGAGAGAGAACAATACTGTTGGATCCGATTGTAAAAGCATTCCTTGGCGCAATCGGTTCAAATAAAGTCCTGCAATTTCCGGAGCTTCGTCGTTGTTAGCTGTCTCACCCCTGACAATAGAAGCTAGAACATATACTTCATGTTCTGAAATCCCAATCCTCGCTGCAAGCGTATCTTTTTCAGTATTCCAATAGTCTGAGTAAATTTTATTCATTCGAGAAAAGAAATTTGCTGGAGAGCTTGTCCAATACATTTCATATGTGTTTCCTAGAATTCTTTCAAGTACTCGCTGTTGTCGAATTTCGAGCGGTAATTCTTTTGTTTTGGGAGCGAGTATGTCAATATTTCCATTTACAAATTCCATGAACATGGAACTGTCTTGCTCGAAATTTTTCCCGAAACGTTGGGCCAATTTGTATATGGTTTTGATGTTGTCAATTCTTATCGATACAGGATCTTGATTCCCGCTGAGAAGTTTGTTGAAAATCGCTCGAGCTGACAAATCTCCGTCAATGGTGTATTTGCCCGGAGGGAATTTGTCAGCTGATTTAAAGAAGGAAGTTATTTTCCATTTGTAGAATAAAATGTCTGGAGATTTAGAATTTTTGTACAGTGAGTCGAGAATTATTTTTTCAATTTCTGCTCCATTGTTATTGGTAGGTATGAATATCGAGAATTTTTTACCACCGGAATTTAGGGGCGACGAAACGAGGGAAAACGTGAAAATAAAAAATCCGATAAGCGCTGTTCCAACAACAAGGGCAATGCTTGCTTTTTTATTTCTTCTTAAGTAATTTCTCATATCTGTTTACAATTCGGTTAAGGCACATTTGCTCTCTTTTGAAATCAAATCCTGATTTTTCAAACAGCATTATACTCGGAACATTATCTTTATCAATAAGCGCAAAAACCTTTGCAATGTGTTTGTCAAATGTAAGTTTTTTAATTAAAAGACTTATCGCCTCTGCACCGAATCCCTGTTTGTGATTTGTTTTATTGGGAATCAGTATCCCTACACCAATAGATTTATCACTTTCATCAAAGTTGAACGCGTCAAGAATTCCAACAGGAATGTTGTCTTTTGTTTTTCTTA
>JBIKVX010000012.1:0-15977 GCA_044356625.1 Flavobacteriales bacterium
CAGGTGACTTCACGGTGATTGCAGGAACGTATTCATATACTGTAACTGACGCTAACGGATGTACCGCAGCGACAAGCATCACGGTAACAGAACCAACTTTGCTTACAGCAGGTTCAACAGCAACAAGTATCTCTTGTAATGGCGGAACTGCGACAGTTACCGTAACCGGAAATGGCGGAACTGGTCCGTATACTGGAACCGGTAACTTCACGGTGATTGCAGGAACATATTCTTACACGGTAACCGATGCCAACGGATGTACTGCAACAACCAGCATCACTGTAACAGAGCCAACGCTTCTTACAGCGAGTTCATCATCAACAAGCATCTCTTGTAACGGAGGAACGGCTACTGTAACGGTATCTGGTAATGGCGGAACTGGTCCGTATACTGGAACCGGTAACTTCACGGTGATTGCAGGAACATATTCTTACACGGTAACCGATGCTAACGGATGTACCGCAGCGACAAGCATCACTGTAACTGAGCCAACCTTGCTTACAGCTGGTTCAACAGCAACAAGTATTTTGTGTAACGGTGGATCAGCAGTAGTTACTGTAACATCAGCAGGTGGCACTGGTCCATACACTGGAACAGGTGACTTCACGGTGATTGCAGGAACGTATTCATATACTGTAACTGACGCTAACGGATGTACCGCAGCGACAAGCATCACGGTAACAGAACCAGCTCTTGAGGCAACATCAAATAGCATTGTCGTGCAGTACAACCCTCAACCAGTTGCAACCTCGAGCTCGACGGATATTTTATGTAATGGTGGAACTTCGGTAATTACCGTGAGTGTGTCTGGAGGTGTCCCTGCCTATATTGGTACAGGCAACTTCACTGTAAGTGCAGGAACTCACAACTATACAGTTACCGATGCGAACGGATGTACAGCAACAACAAGCATTACTGTAACTGAGCCAACGGCATTAACTGCAGGTTCAACAGCAACAAGTATCTCATGTAATGGCGGAACTGCGACAGTTACTGTAACCGGAAATGGCGGAATTGGTCCGTATACTGGAACCGGCAACTTCACGGTGAGCGCAGGAACGTATTCATATACTGTAACTGACGCTAACGGATGTACCGCAACAACAAGCATCACTGTAACTGAGCCAACCTTGCTTACAGCAGGTTCAACAGCAACAAGCATATCGTGTAGCGGTGGAACTGCGACAGTGACTGTAACTGGAAACGGTGGCACTGGTCCGTATACTGGAACCGGCAACTTCACTGTAAGTGCAGGAACGCACAACTATACAGTTACCGATGCGAACGGATGTACTGCAACAACAAGTATTATCGTTACTGAACCAACAGTCTTGACAGCAAGTTCAAGTTCAACAAGTATCTCTTGTAACGGCGGTACTGCGACAGTTACTGTAACATCAGCAGGTGGTACTGGTCCGTATACTGGAACCGGCAACTTCACGGTGAGCGCAGGAACGTATTCATATACTGTCACTGATGCGAATGGCTGTTCAGCAACAACAAGTATTACCGTTACTGAACCAACAGTCTTGACAGCAAGTTCAACAGCAACAAGTATCTCTTGTAATGGCGGAACAGCGACAGTGACTGTAACTGGAAACGGTGGCACTGGTCCGTATACCGGAACCGGCAACTTCACTGTAAGTGCAGGAACGTATTCATATACTGTCACTGATGCGAATGGATGTACTTCAAACACATCTATAAATGTGACCGAACCTGCTTTGGTAAACGCGCCAACAGGAGCGGCTTCTCAGACATTCTGTAGCACATTGAATGCAACCATTGCGAGTATTCAAGTAACAGGAACATCAGTGCAATGGTATGCTTCGAATACGGGTGGATCTGCGTTGGCAAGCACAACTCTGCTGGTAACAGGAACAACCTATTATGCAACACAAACCATTGCAGGCTGCGAGTCTCCAAGTTATTTAGCGGTAACGGTTACAATACCTGTTGCTTCGACTTATTATGCAGATGCAGACGCGGATGGATTCGGAAATTCTTTAGTTTCTCAATTGGATTGTGCGCAACCAACGGGATATGTATTGAATAGCACGGACTGTGACGATGCAGTTGCTTCAACCTATCCAGGAGCACCTGAGTTGTGTAATAATGTTGACGATAACTGTAGTGGATTCGTGGATGAGGGATGTCCCTCTACCATTGCTGGGGAAGAACCATTCAATTCGTTATCTGCTCCATCAGCCATGTACAGCTACTGCAGCAGTTTCTACGGTACTCTTGCCGGTGCATTCCCAAGTACATTGGCACAGAGCACCTGTATCACGGGAGAAGATCGTTGGTATAACTTCACGGCACTTTCTACAGGTGTTACTGTCTTCATTGGAAGTAACGCGAACGATATAGTTATTGAACTTCAAGATGCAAACGGAAACGTAATAGATGTTGAGAATACTGTTCTTGGTATCGGAACTGAAGTTCTTACAACGACAGGTTTAACCGCTGGCTTATTGTATCGCGTTGGTGTAAGAAACTACAACAGCAATGCACAAGCGGGCGGACAGTTCTCGGGCTGTGTTCGTCACCTTCGCGCAGGCGGATCAGACAGCGGAACAAGCGCTTCATGGCCAAGCACCTTAGGCATGTGTAATGTGTTTAAAGCAGCATATTGCGGTGGAACGGGTGTTCAGTATAGATTTACCTGGACAGGCTTAACAGGCATTGCAGCCGGACAGGTTTACACCAAGACACAGACGAGTGATTACTTAACCATCTCAAGTGTAACACCAATGCTACCAGCAGGAAGCATGTACAATGTTTTGGTTACTGCGATATACACTATACCAAATGGTGCAGGCACTAACGAGGTATTCGAGATGCCGGCAGCAACTCCAACAACGATTACAATTTCAGCCAACCCATTGACGTCGTTGCGCACGAGCGACCAGTGTGCGTCGGGTCCACGATACAGAGGAGCCGTTGTTGCCTCGTTACCATGGGTATGCGGTGTAACCAATTGGAGATGGAGATTTACGGAAGTGAATCCGTTGAACCTTCAAACAGTGGGCTTACCGATTGAGCAAAACCGCGGAGCGGCTTCGAACTACATCACATTAACGAACGTTACAGCCCTTCAATACGGAAAGACGTATGCAGTCCAGACTTCACCAATTTACACATACACAGGCACGAACTATCAGTGGGGACCAGTGACATATATGTGTATTATTGGAAGTGCGGGAATGGTTGTAGATGCTTCGCAAGGTGCGTTGCAAGATTCGGAGAAAGATGTTGCACAAGATGCGATGCAAGGTCCTTCGGAAGGTGTTTCACAAGGTGCGATGCAAGAGATGGAGTTGTCCGTATTTCCGAATCCGTCAAATGGAGAAGGGTTGACGTTGAGTTTATCAGGAATACAATCAGATAATGTTCAAGTGAAAGTATACGACGCATTGGGTCGCAAGATTCAAAGTGAGCGTTTTGTTGTAGACGGCACGCTTCAAACAGAATTGAACTTCCAACAAGAGTTATCGGACGGACTTTATTTGATTGAAGTAACATCGGGAACTTCAACGAAATCTGCTCGCATACTCATTCAGAAATAAATCACCTTTGGTGTCATCGCATTGCGTCATCATCCGGAACGGTCATCCACGAAGTGGTAATCCCGAAGGGTAATCGCGCAGCGTCATCCAGCTTGCTGGTTAATGAAGATGTAACGAGAAGTGTTCGATTCATGGTCGAGCAGTAATTGATTAGGTTTTATTAGAATGGAAAAGCCAACCTTCGGGTTGGCTTTTCTGATTGGAATAGAATGACAATTAAATGACATTCGAACATCCATTCTTAGCGACCTTCGTGCCCGCTTGAATACCCTACGTGCCATATCTATCAACCACCATCATTTTCCCTTGGAAACGATAGGTTCTTTTGTAATTCCTCAAGAGGAATTAAAGGCTCGGTTAGACGCAGCGAAGGAAGAATTTGAAATGAGTGAACTCATGTATTTGGGGACTTGCAACCGAGTGGAAGTGGTGTTTAATGTTTCTCACTTTGTATGCTCTGGTTTCACCCAGAAATTGCTCTCGCATTTGTTCCCTAATCACGACAATAGTTTTATCAAGGGCGTTGCTCAAAAGGCACAACGGTTTAATGGAGAAGAAACTGCTGATCATGTTTTTCGCGTAGCAGCAAGTTTAGACTCCTTGATTATTGGAGAGCGTGAAATCATTACACAACTCCGAAACGCATACGAAGAGTGCGAGAAAATGAAGCTTACCGGAGATTCATTGCGTATGCTAAATCAGCATGCGATTCGCATTGCGAAAGACGTTTATACCCACACCAACCTTTCGAAAAAACCGGTGTCTATTGTTTCCATTTCATGGAAATTATTTCAAGAAAAACATCCCGATTTAAACACTAAAGTTGTTTTAGTGGGTGCTGGACAAATTATCACAAACTTCGCGAAATTTCTTGCTGAAAACGGATACACAAACGCTCGTGTTTATAATAGGACTTTAGAAAACGCGCAGGCTATTGCAAAGTCTTTCAACACAGTAGCTTTGGACCTTTCAGAACTAAAAAACGACTCATCCGATTTCGATGTGCTAGTTGTCTGCACGGGTTCTACTGAAGTTGTTGTGACGAGTGAAATGTATGCGGAAATGTGTGTTTCGCAAAAGCCTAGAACGGTCATTGACTTAGCACTTCCCGCGAATGTTGACCATGAAATTTCGAAGTTAGAAGATGTTGCATTCATTGACATGCTTGCCGTTCAACGTGAAGTTCAAAAGAACATTTCTTATCGTGAAGAGGCCTTAACTGATTGCGTTGCGATTATTGAAAAAGGAAAAGGAGAATTTAAAAAGCATTTTCAAGAACGTTCCATTGAACTTGCAATGAGTGAAATCCCTTATGCCATAAAGGAAATTCGTCAGACAGCTGTGGAAAGTGTCTTCTCAAAAGAGTTGGCTCAACTTTCTGAACACGATCGTGAATTGGTAGATAAGATTATTGGTTACATGGAAAAGAAATATATATCAGTTCCCATGAAGCTAGCGAAATCTGTACTTTTGGAAGAAGTACAAAAACATTAAATCCCTTGAATAGAACAATAGTCATTGGAACGCGTGGAAGCGATCTAGCGCTTTGGCAAGCGAATTATACCAAAGATGCGTTGGAGAATCTTGGCTTCAAAGTAGAATTGAAAATCATTAAAACACGCGGAGATCAGATTCAACATTTGAGCTTCGATAAGATGGAAGGAAAGGGTTTCTTCACGAAAGAAATTGAAGACGCCCTGCTTTCTAAGAGTGTTGATTTAGCCGTTCATTCACACAAAGATTTAGAAACCACACCTCCTGAAGGACTTGTTATTGCTGGTGTTCCCATTCGTGCGAATGTGGAAGATATTTTGTTAATCAACAAGGATGCTGTGTCAACCGAACGAACATTCGGTTTGAAAGAAAATGCAATCGTAGGAACTTCTTCCGTTCGAAGAAAAGTTCAATTGGCATTCCACTGTCCAGAAACAGAAGTAAAAGATTTACGCGGAAACGTTCCAACGCGAATTCAAAAATTAAGAGAAAAAAAATACGATGCAATTCTCTTAGCTCGCGCTGGAGTAGAGCGTTTAGAAATAGATCTTTCAGAGTTTCATGTTGAAATATTACCGTCGCAGCAATTTGTTCCAGCCCCTGCACAAGGCGCTTTAGCGCTGCAATGCAGAGAAGGAGATGAAGAGATTCTTGATATCTTGAACCACTTAAATCACGAACAAACGGTAGAGTGTGTTCACATAGAACGTGAAATACTACGACGCATGCATGGCGGATGTCAACTGCCGTTAGGTGCTCACGCTGTGAAGGAAGGAAACACGTTTGTGTGTCATTTAGCGTTTGCTAAAACAGTGAATGACGAGGTTTCTTATTTCAGCATGCGCAACGAAGAACCACAGCAGATTATTAATCACTTGTTGGGACTTATTCAATCAGCATGATCGATGTTTTTATAAGTCGAAGTGAATCTGATGCACAAGAATTAGTGACATCACTTAGAAGCTCGAATTATTCTGCTTTTTGTCAATCGCTAATAACTGTAGACTTTCTTCCCTTCCACATAAAAAAAGAATTCGACTGGGTATTCTTTTCTTCGTCGAACGGCGCTCGCTCGTTCTTTCAGCAAGCAACGAATGTGAATGCGAAATATGCGGCCATTGGTCCAGCTACGGCTTCAGCCGTGCCTTTCGAGTGTGATTTTGTGGGTGAAGGAACGAACACCGAAGAAATTGCGCGAATGTTTTTCCACTTGGTGGGAAACGAGCGCATACTCTTTCCATCAGCCGAAGACAGTCTGAATTCAACGGCGAATCTTTTCAATTCGGAGCAAGTTGAAATTATTTCAACCTACAAAAAAGAACGCGTAGCAATTAAGCTTCCTGAAGCCCGGTTGTATCTTTTCTCTTCGCCTTCGAACGTTTATGCAGCACAAGAAATGAATGATTTAGTTGGAATGAATTGCGTCGCCTATGGCGCGGCTACTGCGAGTGCATTGAAGGCAGCTGGAGTGCGAAACATACATTTAGTTTCTTCGTGGAATCAAGAGGAAATAGCGAACGACTTGAAGTCGTTGTTGGTTTAAAGCGAAAGAGAAACGCCTCCGAAGTATAGCGCAATAATTGTTGCACCCAAAACGATTCGGTAATAACCGAATGGTTTCAATCCGTATTTGGTCAACAACGCAACGAAAGTTTTTATGGCAATAAGTCCAACCATAAACGCAACAACATTTCCAATTGCAAGGAGTTTAATATTTTCAGAACTGAAAAAACCATTAACTTTTTCATGCGCATCTTTCAACTTGAAAACGGTTGCGCCGAGCATGGTAGGTACCGCAAGGAAAAATGAAAATTCTGCGGCTGCCTTTTTGCTAAGTCCTTGCGTTAATCCACCAATCACTGTGGCTGCAGAGCGCGATACACCTGGAATCATGGCAATGCATTGAAAAAGTCCAACGACGAATGCACTTTTATAATCGGGTTCTTTCAGTGTGCGTTCTCTAATAATTTTTTCAATGAAGAGAAATATGATACCACCGATTAACAAGGCAATTCCAACATTCAAAACGTTTTCTAAAAGGTCATCGATTTTATCGGAAAAAAGAAATCCGAAAACAGCAGCGGGAATGAAGGCTACAACGAGTTTATAGTAAAATTCAAGTGATTGAAAAAATCGTTTCCAGTATAAAACAACAACGCTTAAAATAGCTCCGAGCTGAATGCAAACGATAAAGGCTTTGGTGAAATCATCGGAAGGAACACCCATGATTTTCTGAGCGATCATCATGTGTCCAGTACTTGAAATAGGAAGGAATTCAGTTATTCCCTCAACAATTGCAAGTATGACGGTTTGAAGAATTGTCAATGTTTCTCTATCTCAGAAGATTGATTTTTCTTCTCGCGATACATAATTCCAAAGCCAATAGCGATATAACCAAGAAGCACAACGATTGGCGCAACTGTAATGCGACGAGCGCTGAAAAGTTCGTCAGCGTTGAACGTGTTCGGATCGGCAGAACCTCCGCCGCTCATTAAGATATATCCGAATAGAACCACCACCAATCCACCAATAATGATGTAGGCGTTGATTTTCGTAAATGGAAACGATAATTTGTTCATAGCAAAAATTGTGATACGAAAGTAATTCATTCGTTGGGCTTATCAAAACAATTTCGGTATTGAGTAACTTTGAACACATGAAAAACCTCCTTCTTTGGCTTGTACTGTCTTTATTTTTCTCTTCGTGCAATGTCTATTCAATTTACGTGAAGAAGCAAGCTGAAGTGTTCGAAGAAGCGGGAATGAAGCAATACGAGAAAATTTCGGATCGGGCTGGCGGGCTGCATAGCGGCGAAACTTACATTGAATTCAAAACAGTTTATATGACTGGACCGGAAAGCTTCGATTCAACAAAGAAAACGCTTCTCCTCATTCACGGTTATCAAGGCGGAGCCATTGCGCAATGGAGCCCGAACGTTGAAGAACTTTCAAAGCATTTCAACATCATAGCCCCTGATTTGAATTGTCATGGATCAACTTATTTCAGTTCTGACTACAGCATTGAAATGCAAGTGGACCTTGTAAATGAGATGCTTCAATTCAACAAAGAAAAATGGCCCAATGAAAATCTAATAGTCATTGGAAGCTCCTACGGAGGGCTCGTGGGGGCTCGTTTCGCGGAAAAGTATTCTGAAAAGGTTAGCGCTTATGTCAGTTACGATGGGCTTACCGGATGTTTCAATAAGGCATTTACAGATAGCATTGCAATCACTCTGGGTGCGAAGGATGCCTTGGCGCTTCTAAACCCCACTACCGGAAAAGAGGTGAAGAAGCTGACCTCTTTGGAGAAGCCCATGCGTATTCCCAGTTTTATTTTGAATCAAGTCGCTGAGCAACATTTCGCGGTTCAACGTGAGCACAAAATTGCCTTGCTCGCATATTTGAATAAACACGAAGCAGAGTTTAACGCGCATCGATTTCAGTGGAGCGCGCCGGTCTATATTTTATGGGGAAGGAACGATAAAATTATCCCCTTTCAAACAGCCAAATGCCTGAAGGAGGTTTATCAGATTCCAGATAGTCGGTTTATCGTTTACGAAAACACGGGCCATGTCATGAACATGCAGAACCCAAAAGCCTTTAATAAATGGGTGATAGAGACCTTTTCAAATTAGTATCTTCGCAAAAAAATATTCAGTATGTATCGTTCGGCAACCTGTGGTGAATTAAGAATTTCAGATGTAGGAAAAATTGTGGTACTCGCAGGATGGGTGCAACGTTCACGGGATTTGGGTGGAATGACCTTCGTTGATTTACGTGATCGTTATGGTCTTACGCAATTGGCTTTCAACATGGATACCAACGCTGCTTTATGCGAAGAAGCACGCAAGTGGGGAAGAGAATTTGTTGTTCAGGTGGAAGGAAAAGTGGTTGAACGGTATTCGAAAAATGCGAACATGCTTACGGGTGAAATTGAGATTGAAGCTATGGGATGCAAAGTTTTGAACGCCTCGTTAACTCCGCCTTTCACCATTGAAGACGATAGCGACGGAGGAGATGATCTGCGCATGCAATGGCGCTTCTTAGACTTGAGAAGAAATCCATTGAAGCAAAATTTAATGCTTCGTCACAAACTCGGAATTGAAACGCGCAAGTATTTAGATAGCCTTGAGTTTTTAGAAATTGAAACGCCCTATTTAATTAAGTCAACGCCGGAAGGTGCGCGCGATTTTGTGGTTCCGAGCCGGATGAATCCTGGACAATTTTACGCTCTTCCTCAGTCGCCACAAACCTTTAAACAGTTGTTAATGGTGAGTGGTTACGATCGCTATTACCAGATTGTACGTTGTTTCCGCGATGAAGATTTGCGCGCCGATCGTCAGCCCGAGTTCACGCAGATTGACTGTGAAATGGCGTTTGTAGAGCAAGAAGATATTTTGAATACGTTCGAAGGATTGATTCGTCATTTATTCAAAGCCGTTAAGAACGTTGATATACCAGAGGTTCCGCGCATGCTGTATTCAGAAGCTATGCGTTTGTATGGAAGTGATAAGCCGGATATTCGTTTCGACATGACGTTCAAGGATCTTACAGATCTTTGTCAAGGAAAGGGATTCGGAGTGTTCGACAGCGCGCAAGCCGTGCTTGCGATTAACGTAACCGGTTGTGCGAGTTACACACGGGCTCAATTAGATGAACTCACTGAATGGATGAAGCGTCCGCAAATTGGCGCGAAGGGATTGATTTACGTTCGTTGCAACGAAGACGGAAGCATGAAGTCTTCCGTAGATAAGTTCTTCGACGCAGAGGCGTTAGCCTCATGGGGCGCGCGTTGCGAAACGAAGCCAGGTGATTTGATTTTGGTATTATCTGGTGAATTGAATACTACCCGAAAGCAACTCAATGAATTACGCTTGTTAATGGGTGGAAGATTGGGATTGCGTAATTCGGAGGTATTTGCACCTCTTTGGGTAATGGATTTCCCTCTGTTGGAATTCAATGAAGAGGAAGGAAGATATTTCGCCATGCACCATCCGTTTACTTCTCCAAAACCAGATCAAATTCATTTGTTAGATACGGATCCGGGATCTGTGAATGCGAATGCCTATGACTTTGTGTTGAATGGGGTTGAAATTGGCGGAGGCTCTATTCGTATTCACGACCGAAGTGTTCAAGCGCGCATGTTTGATCTGCTTGGATTCACGAAAGAAGAAGCGCAAGCGCAATTTGGATTCCTTTTGAATGCCTTTGAATACGGCGCTCCGCCTCACGGAGGACTCGCTTTCGGATTCGATCGTTTGTGTTCGCTATTTGGCGGTAGCGAAGGAATTCGCGACTTCATTGCCTTCCCGAAAAACAACAGCGGACGTGACGTAATGATAGACGCGCCCTCAACAATTAGCGATGATCAGCTTAATGAACTATCAATTGTTGTAAAAAAGTTGGAGAACTAAAAATTATTTGTATATTTGTCGCCCGTTGGAAATTTAACAACAAGAAATTATGAAACGTACTTATCAACCATCGAATACAAAACGCAGAAACAAACACGGTTTCCGCAAAAGAATGTCTACCGCAAAGGGCCGTTTGGTTCTTTCATCACGTAGAAGAAAAGGTCGTGAGAAACTAACGGTTTCTGACGAACGTCGTCACAAAGGAATCGTGCGCTTATAATAGCGTTGACAATATTGAATAACCGCTCAAATGTATTTTTGGGCGGTTTTTTTTTGAAATAATAATACATCATTATGAAGTTAATTACTGTTGGAACTGTAGCCTTTGATAGCATTGCTACTCCATTTGAATCTCGTGAAAAGGTTATTGGTGGCGCTGCCACTTATATTTCAATGGCTGCTGCTTATTTGAATGGCGAATGCGGTGTGGTGAGTGTGGTGGGCGATGATTTCCCTGAGGCTTTCATGGATGAATTGAAATCGAGAGGAGTAGATTTATCTGGACTTCAAATTAAAGAAGGTGAAAAATCTTTTCATTGGTCGGGAAAGTATCATTTGGATATGAACTCGCGCGATACGTTAGCTACTGACTTAAATGTGTTGGCTACGTTCGAGCCGAACCTTCCAGATAACTACAGAGATGCGGAATACGTGATGTTGGGAAATTTGGTTCCTGCCGTTCAGATAGCAGTGTTGAACCAAATGAATAAACGTCCAAAATTGGTGGTATTGGACACCATGAATTTCTGGATGGACGTTGCTCGAGAAGATCTAGACAAAGTTTTCGGAATGGTTGACGTGGTTACCATTAATGACGAGGAAGCGCGTCAGTATACAGGAGAGCGTTCACTGAAGAAGGCTGCAGCAAAAATTTTGACATTAGGTCCGAAAGCATTGATCATTAAGAAAGGCGAGCACGGTGCTTTGTTGTTCAGTCAAGATGAAGTGTTCTTCGCACCTGCGATGTTGTTAGACGATGTGGTTGATCCAACAGGTGCAGGAGATTCATTCGCAGGTGGATTCATTGGCTACTTGGCGAAGATGAACGACACGAGCTTTACAGCTATGAAGAAAGCGATTGTAACAGGATCTGCAATGGCTTCCTTTACTTGCGAAGACTTCGGTCCAGACGCGTTGTTGAAAGTGACTGAAGAACAATTGAATACACGTGTAAACGTGTTCGGAGATATGGTTCGCGTTTAATTCGCGTAGTAAGTCTTCGGGTCAACAGGAACACTGTTCTTCCAAATTTCGAAATAGAATTGCCCTTGACCGTTTGCGTTTTCGCTTACCCAACCAATTCCTTCTCCAGCTTTGACCGTTTCACCATTTTGCTTTAGCAAAATTGCTAAGTTCTTGTAGGCGGAGACCATGTTGTTCGGATGTTGAATAAGGACAGTATTTCCATCGCTTACGGTGTAGCCGGAAGAAATAATAGTTCCATCTAAAACAGATTTCACAGCCTCGTTTTTTACTGAAGTCCAATAAACTCCTTTCTTCCCAAATTGAGGTTCAAAATTGGAGTTTATGCTACCATCAACAGGTGGGAATAGAAGATATCCTGCTTCTGGAATTTTTGAGAATTGTGGAGGAAATACAGCGGTGGAATGTTGGAGTTCATTTCTTACTGCTTGGTCAATTTCGCTCACCTGGTAGTTCAAGTCAATGCCCTCAACTTTTCCGGGAATGCTATCTGGAATGCTTGAAATGGGTTTTCCTCCGGATAAAATTATTTTCAAATCGCTGTAATAATGCTCTTGACTTTTCGCAACTGAATTTAAAGAATCAGCCATTAATCTCGCTTTTCGCGCGTCGGCTCGTGATTCATAGGAAGAGAAGTCAGGAATGAGTAAAGTTCGCAAGGGCGTGAAGGCGATGAGTGAATAGAAGAGCAATGAGAAGACAACTAAAAAACCGCCAAACATTACAATAACGTTCATTGGGGTTAGGCTATATGAAAAGCGCTCTTCAAAAGAATTTTCATTAAGAATAATCAGGCGGAAGGGCTTCTTCAGCTTTTTAAGAATTCTTTTTCTTTTTCTTTTCCTTTCCATTGCGGCCATAAAAGTAAGAAGAATGAATGAATGTAAAGGGAAATGCAATAAATTAGCTTTCTGTCGTTAATTAATCCGCATGCGCAAAATTAAAAATTCCACTAACAGAGAATTTCATTCGAATGGGAGTGGCGGTTCACGCTTGATTTACTCATTTTTTGGGCTGTTCGTTTTTAGCTTGGTCTTTATAGGATGTTCAACCAAAGAAGATGGCGTGGCGTATCGTGTTTATCACAATACTCTTGGACATTATAACGGTTACTTCAACGCCGATGAATTGGTAAAAAAGTCACAGACGACTTTGGCCAATGGAAGAAAAGACGATTATGATGAAGTCATTCCTTTGTACAACTACGGCACTGTATCTCAAAAGAAGGAGTTAATTCCTGATCTTGACAAGGCTATAAAGAAGTGTGGTAAAGTGGTGAAGCGACATACCCTTGTTGCTGAGTCGAAGAAGGATATGAAATGGCCAGAGTACAATAAGTGGATGGACGATAACTACCACGTGATTGGTCAGTCCAATTTGTATAAGGGCGAGTATTACAAGGCTCAAGAAACATTCAATTTCATTTCGAATAAATACTCATCTGAGGCTGTTCAATTGCGCGCTTACATTTGGTCGGCTAGAGCTTATTTTTTAGATGGAGATTTTTCTAGAGCTAAGCAGTTACTGCTTAAAGCAGATGGTTATGAGGATCTCCCTAATGAAATCGCTCGAGAATTGTATTTGGTTAAGGCTGAGTTTTTTCTTGTCCAAGGAGAAAATGAAAAAGCTATAGAGCCCTTGGAAAAAGGATTGGCGTTAATAACGAAAAAAACTGATCGTATAATTCCTCAATTTGTTCTGGGTCAATTGTATGACCGCATGGAGAAATCGGGCGAAGCCAAAGTTGCTTTTCAAAAAGTAATAAAATTCAAGCCCCCTTATGAGCTGGAGTTCCAATCGAAACTTCAGATGCTTCTTACAGACACGAAGATTTCAAGAAATTATTTAGAAGCGCAAAAGGCCTTGTTGGTGATGATTGAAGATTTAAAAAACGAATCTTACAAGGACGTTATTTATTATGCTCTGGGAACCGTTACATTGGAGTTGGAAAAGCGCAAGGAAGCCGTTGACTATTTCGAAATGGCTTTGAAATTCAACAAGAATAACAAGACCAAGCGTGTAAAGATTTTCGTAACACTTGGAGATTTATATTTTGCACAAAAGCAATATCCCGAGGCGCAGGTGAATTATGACAGTGCTTATCATAACCTGGCTGTTGATCATTCCCGCTACAAAGAGATTAAGGCGAGAGCGCTGAGCTTGAATGAACTGGTTGGCTACCTGAACACCATTTCAGAGAAGGATAGTTTAATTTCATTGTGTGAGAAACCAGCTTCAGAAATAGAAAAGGCCTTAGCTGCTGTGCATGAGCAACTGCAAAATGAGATGGCTGAAAAGAAACGCAAGGATGAAGAAGCACGTCTAGCAGCATTGAAAGGTGAGGAAATTACCGGAACATTTTGGATTTACAATCAAGATTTATTGAAACGAGGAAAAAATATTTTTGACGATGTTTGGTCGGGTCGTCCTTTGAAAGATAACTGGAGAAATCAAAGTTTAGTGGCCATGATGATTGGCGAGAAGGATGAAAGTATTGTTGAAATTGCAGAGGCAGATAGCGCAGTAACAGATGATCCGAAGTACAAAATTCCCTCGATTGATGAGCTTCGATCTACTTTACCTTGCGGAAATAGCGAGGCGATCACCGAAATGAAGAGTGATTTGGCCGAGGCCTATTATTTAGCAGGACTGCTTTACAAGGAGAAACTAGAAGACTTGGACAATGCAATGTCTTCATGGGAGAAAATGATTTCGAAGTGTGAAGACGGAGGATTTCATCCATTGGCTTACTACCAGCTCTTCCGCAGTTGGGTAACAAAAGAAAAGGAGGAGGGTTATACGCAGAATCCATTTTGCTCAAATTGCAGCTCTGTGTTTTGGGGAAATCAAATAAAATCGAAGTATCCGAATTCGGATTGGGCAATGTTGGTAGACAATCCGAATTATATGAACGCAGAGCAAATGCGTAAAGAAGAGGAGGAAAAGAATTACACCAAAGCCTACAATCAATACGCAACCAATCACCCGTATGACGCAATTACCGCTTGTTCGAAGGCAATAGCCGAAAGACCCAAGAATCATTTAATTTGCCAATACCACATGCTGAAGGCAACCTGCTTAGGGAAAACAGAAGTAGCATTTGGAGTAAGGGAAAATTGCGAGGCGGAACTGAAGGCTGTAGTGGCGGATTGCCCAAATACAGACATGGCTGCCCAAGCGGCGGAAATGTTGAAACAGTTAAGTACTGGTATTGCTCCTAAAACGAATACAACGACCTCCAATTACATTAAGGCGAACGATTCTGAGCATTACGTGGTAGCGGTGGTTAATTCGAAAGAAATAAATTTAAATCAGGCCAAAGCGAAGGTGGCAGATTTTACGAAAACCTATTTTTCAGGGTTTGACTATAAGGTGAGTAATACGATGTTTAATGAAGAAAAGACGTTTATTTTAATAAAGTCATTTTCGAATATGAAAGATGCGAAGGATTATTTTACTACTTTTGTTGGTGATAATGATTTAAGTAGTGAATTGGATCTTGTTGAAAATGACAAATTCATTATCTCTAAACAAAATTATTTGGAATTATTTCGCTCTAAAGACTACAAAGGATATTTAGAGTTTTTTACTAAAAACAATTGAACTATGTTATCAAAAGGAAGCGCATCTACAAGACCATCGGACTCAGTTTCTGAAAATGCTATTAATCGTATAGTTGAAGGAACTGTTATTGAAGGAGAAATCCGTTGCGAAAGCAATATTCGGATAGACGGTATTTTTACAGGAAATATTGGAACAAAAGGAAGATTAGTAATTGGTCCTTCTGGAAAGATAGATGGCAATGTGATTTGTCAGAACGCCGAAATCGAAGGATTTGTTAAGGGTAAATTGAACGTTCAGCAATTGCTATCTCTTAAAAGTACTGCCCGTGTAGAAGGTGATATTTTTACAGACAAATTGGCTATTGAGCCAGGAGCAGCGTTTTCAGGTGCATGTTCAATGGGCCAAAAGCCTAAAGACGCGCCTAAGCCTGCAACTCCCGGTGCACCGGTTTCAGGAAGTCCTTCAAATCCGAATTCAAAATAGTTATTATTAATCCTTCCGTATTAAAATACTCTTCGTTGGCCACACAAATGGCTCTCACGATAGGTTTAGGAGTTTGGGGAGGCCGAAAATTAGATACTTATTTTCAAAATGAAAAACCAATGCTAACATTGGTTTTTTCTGTTTTGGGTCTTGTTGTGTCATTGATTGTTGTTATTCGAAGCGTATCAAAAAAATGAATCGATTTATATTCTCCAATATTGTTTTCGCTCTGATAAGCATGAGCGTTATTT
>JBIKVX010000175.1:0-4571 GCA_044356625.1 Flavobacteriales bacterium
GCTGTTTTAGTGTAGCATAAATTTCGACCTACACCCATGTAAGGCCTCCCTAATTTTGCAAAACCTAAATAATTCAACCCTGCAATAAAGGCATCAAAACGAATCAGTTTATTCAAATAACCGGGATATTTTTTATATCCACTAAAACCAAGAGCTATTTCTTTCCTCTCTCCAATTCCTCTAGTCATTTCGGTAATCCAATGCTCGTTGGTTGGCCTGCAGTCAGCGTCTGTAAGTAGAATCACATCATACATGGCCGCCTTAATTCCTAGGGTTAAGGCAAATTTCTTTCCTTGCATTATTTGCTTATCCTCATTTATTTCAATGATATGCATACTTGGATAAGAAACTTGCAATGCCTTCAGAATGTCTGCTGTATCGTCCCAGCTGCTATCGTTTACAACAATAAGCTGAAACTTGCGAAACTCTTGCTCCATTATTATTGGAATCAATTCAATAAGGTTCGCTTCTTCATTTCTTGCACAGACAATGACAGAGACACCATCAGGAGAATCTCCCCCCACTTTCTTTCCCTTTGTTGCAGACAAAAAATATTTAAGGTTGTAATAAATCTGAAAAAAAAATGAAAGCACTACAACAGTAAGTAGCGCTAATTCAAGAATAGAGAAATTCCAAATCCAAATAGCAATTGTTTTTTCCATGAGTCCTGCGAAATTACTCTTTCAACTTGCTCCGAGCAATAAAAAAGGCCGGTTGCCCGGCCCTATTTATTCACAAAAGACGTGATTCTATTTACTTTTTAATGATAAGCGGAAGTGAATCTACTTTCCCAGCAGAAACCAACTTAACAATATAATATCCGTTCGCCAAAGAAGAAGTATCTACTTTCACGTTTGCGCTCAATGTTTTAGTTGAAACAACCACATTTCCAGCAACGTCAATAACGTAAAGCGAAGAGTTCGCCAAAGCACCGATCAATTGAATTTCATTTTGTGCCGGGTTTGGAAAAAGCGTAATCGCGGTTTCAGTCATACCTTCAACACTACTTCCTGAAACACAGAAGTTGGTGGTTTCTGAATTTGTGAAGGTGCCGCCAGCCGCTAAGGATGTTCCAGTAGAGCTAGAAACTGCGTAGCTTCCATTACCGTATGTGCAGCAAATCCCGTCTCCATAATCATCGCTAATTACAAAGTCGTAGCAACCTGGTGCTAGACATACAGATTCACTTATTGAAGTTCCTCCGGCAGGATATAACCCATTTGATGAAGCTAGTACGTTTCCATTTTGAATAATTTCCCAAGATGTTTCTTCTGAATAATTATCGAAAGTGATACCTACCGTAACAGTAACCGTTGGACCAACCACCGCATTGCACGAGATAGAAACCGAATTGTTATTTGAATTCTGATCGGCAGAACCGTTCGGATTAACGACAGTCACTACAATGGTGTTCGCGCCATTTATGAGTGTTATCGCAGGCAGATTAACGTTAGCCGAAGCGTATTGCGCAATTGATCCAGACCAGTTAATGGTTTGAACCGATCCTCCGTTTACAGTGTATTGAATTGTGCAAGACGTTAAAGTCGTAGCTCCATTGTTAAGCAAAGAGAAAACAGGCGAAACCGAATTTCCACAAATGTTTGAAGGAACGTTTGTAATGCTTGCAGCAGAGGCGTCTAACTGAACAGCCACTGAACCTGTTGGATAACCGTCAATGATCAGGGCTCCTGTATTCCCTGGATCTAACCATTCTTTCAATCGTGAAGATGCCGAAGACCCAGCGTCCCAACTCACACCAAATCTGCCGTATGAATCGCCTTGACCGTTTTCAGTTGAACCATTGCAAGCAGAAGCTCCTCCAAATAACTGACCTATGATTCTGTGGTTTTGGTCGAACAAGGGCGAGCCTGAAGACCCTCCCTCTGTAATCCCATCGTCCCACTGCTGAACCTGCCAAGTTTGAGCTCCCGACCATGATCCTTGTGGAACTGCATTATTTTCAAACGATATTTTTTTCAAATCACCCGATGGGTGGTGAATGCACGTTGCAGATGTAACTGTGGTCGCATCGGTCGCGTCCCATCCCGCGTATTGAACATTGTATGACGCTGGAGGAGTCGAACTCAATTGAACCAAGCAAAAATCGCTTCCTGCATTCTTTGCCTTCAAGGTACATCCTGAAATGGTTTGATTCGTTGGCCCCGTTGTTCCGGTGCAACCTGCAGTTTCGTGATTAAAAACGAACACCCAACTTGGTGTTGATCCAGCTGAATAACAGTGATTGGCTGTTAAAAAATATGGCGTGCCATCATTGGCTGTGTTGTTCACTAACACTCCCGTGCAGCTTGCACTTCCACCACTTAAAATTAAACCTACTGATTTCTTTTCAACCTGCCATGCAGAGCCAACTGCACAATTGACGTTATTGTTGCAGGCACCGCTGGTACCGTATGGACCGCGCTCTGCATCGAAATCAGCGAAGTGGTTCATCAATACCGGACGATATCCATGAACAACCATTGAAATTACAAAAGACACCTGATCTTTCACTGCGTTGCTTGCTTGAACTTCAACCACAATCTTATCATGTTGCAAGATTGAAGTCGCTAATGTGCGGTACTCTTGATTGTTCTTGTGATTGAAAGAACCCAAGAATTCTTCGCGGTCGGCAGACCAAATGAAAATTTCTGCTCCTTTTGGAAGATAAAAATCTTCCAAAATCAAGTTAATGGTTCTTGCACCAGCACATTCAATTCCGAATTGCCAAATGCTCTTCTCGTTTTCAATTGCTCTCCAGGAAGCTTGATTCAAACCGAAAGATGTTTCGTGCTCAAACCCGAAGCGGTAAGGTGCCTCTTTGTATTGATCAACGACTGCATCTTCTGCAGCTAAAGCCTCCATGTCTATGGCTGGCAAAGTGTTGAATGATATTTGTGAGCTTACGTGCTTGTCTTCCCAATTGTATGGGAAACCACCGAAAGAAACTTGCGCCATTGCTGCAAATGCAAGCGAAAAAGCAAAAACAGAAAATAATTTTTTAATCATAAGGTTGTATGGTTTCGAAAGTGAAGATAATTCAATCTTTTCAAAACCGAACAACAAAAAAAAGAGCGCTAATGGAATTCCTATTCCTGAGGAGCAACAAGTATTTTCCCTTCTACATTGCCATTCAAAATAACGACTACATCGTTGGGGATATTCAAAAACAACTTGCGAAGATCTATCGCAAGCTCTTTCTCTATTCGTGCTCGGCAAGCGTCGTCGTTGTTGACATGTGTAAGTCGCACATTAACTTGCGGAGGTAAACTTTTCATGTGTAGTTCGTCCCATGAAGCTTCGAAAAAGTGTTCGTTGCATCCGCCTGAATAGGCTACTTTAACGATTAAGAACCCCGCATCCTGATGCGTTTCTAGTATTTCAAAATTATCCGTTTGACCTTTGAAATTTATTTCGGTGGGCAACTGAATCGGAAGAATATTTTCAATGCTTGGGAAGTCCTTTACAGGCGCAGCTACCACCTCTTTGTTCCTTTTGCATGAAACAACCAACAACAATAAAAGCGTTGCTGAAAAAATAGTCAAGTGCTTTTTCATAATGGATTTGAATTTAGTTCTGTTAATCGTTCTTCGAGGGCCTTCATCTCATCCCTGTATTGAGCCGCTTCCATGAATTCCAAATTCTCTGCCGCTTTTTCCATTTTGCGTCTTGAAGCGGACATGGCTCTCTGAATTTCTTTTTCTCCCCAATTTGCCATTACAGGATCCGCAGCAATAGATGGCCTTGAAAAATCTCCTTCGGAATACATACGTGGCTTCATTTCAAGAATATCGCTGGCCTGTCGAAGAATGGACGATTTGTGCTTCACGATTTGCGTGGGTTCAATTCCATTCAGCGTATTAAATTCCATTTGCTTTTGTCTTCTGCGCTCGGTCTCATCAATGGTCTGAGCCATGCTGCCTGTAATTTTATCGGCGTACAAAATTACTCTACCGTGAACATTACGTGCAGCCCTTCCTGCAGTTTGTGTAAGAGATCTTCTATTTCTTAAAAAACCTTCTTTATCAGCGTCCAATATGGCAACTAAACTCACTTCAGGAAGATCTAAACCTTCCCGCAACAAATTCACTCCAATGAGCACATCTATTTCTCCTTCGCGAAGCTGCGCTAAAATATTAATTCGCTCGAGTGTGTTCACTTCACTGTGAATGTATCTGCATTTCACATTCATTCGCTCGAGGTATTTATGAAGTTCTTCCGCCATGCGCTTGGTTAAAGTGGTCACCAGAACTCTTTCATTCGCCTCAATCGTTTTCTGAATTTCATTCATTAAATCATCGACCTGATTCAAGGAAGGACGAACTTCGATCGGAGGATCTAGCAATCCCGTAGGACGAACGACCTGCTCTATCACAACGCCTTCTGTCTTGCGCAATTCAAAATCGGCAGGTGTAGCCGAAACGAAGATGACTTGATTTTGAATCGACTCAAATTCATCAAAGGTCAGCGGACGATTGTCCATGGCTGAGATCAATCGGAATCCATGCTCAATCAAATTCACTTTTCGCGAACGATCTCCTCCAAACATAGCCCCTACTTGCGGAACCGCAACG
>JBIKVX010000176.1:0-4562 GCA_044356625.1 Flavobacteriales bacterium
TCTCAGATGTTTTTTATACGGAATATCAAGTTCAGAAAAATTGGGAACTGCACAAGATTAAAAATTTAACTACCACGGCAGGCATCGTAAATACTGAGACCGATGCACGCGGAGAATTGTTTGTGGGTGGAAATGAAAACGGACGCAATCAAGCGAGAAATACCGCTGCCTATTTTCAAGTCGATAAAAAAATTGGCGAGCGAATAAATCTTTCTGCTGGCGTGCGTTACGAGCAGTTTATCTTAAACAGTGAAAAGAACGGCAAACCGGTATTTCGTGCAGGAGCGAATTACAAATTGGGACAAGCCACATATATTCGTGCTTCATTCGGACAAGGCTATCGCTTCCCAAGCATTGCGGAAAAATTCATTGTCACTGGGTTAGGTGCCATACAGATATTTTCAAATCCCGACTTAAAACCAGAAACCTCTTACAACGCTGAAATTGGCATTAAGCAAGGATTTAAAATTGGAGAATTTAAGGGTTTTATAGATGTTGCCGCATTCCAACAAGAGTTTCGCAATTTTATTGAATTTACTTTTGGTCAATGGTCGCCAGTTCCGCTGTCAGACCTTAGTCAAATATCGAAAGTCATTGGATTTAAAAGCTTGAATACGGGCGGCGCGAAGGTTCAAGGTGCTGAAATCAGCATCATGGGAACAGGAAATATTCGCAAAACTCGATTCGATGTTTTGGCGGGTTACACCTACACCAAACCTGTGAGTACAACACCGGATTACGTTTACGCACAAACCATTCAAACCCCTGGAACACTTGTCATTCCTCAGTTTTCACAAGCTTCGTATTTAACGACCAGCGAAAACTCCAACAGTCATATTTTGAAGTATCGCATGCAGCACTTGATACGAATAGATGTTGGAGCCACGCGTGGAGATTTCAATGCCGGATTGAGCTTTCGCGCAAATTCACACATGCAAAACATTGACAAAGCATTCTCTCAACTCGAACAAGAACTTCCAACTGAATTCAATCCCGGAATTAATTCATGGCGCGCAAATCACACCAAAGGCGATTTCGTTTTCGATACCCGCATCGGTTACACATTTTCCGAAAAACATAAGATCGCTTTCATCATGAACAACGTTCTCAATCGCGAATATGCTATTCGTCCGCTTGCCATTGAAGAGCCCCGTGTATCCATTGTGCAATACACCTTAAGTTTGTAGCATGAAAGGACTTGGTATTATTCCCGCTCGATTCGGTAGCACTCGCTTCCCTGGAAAGCCGTTGATTGAAATCAATGGAAAATCCATGATTCGAAGGGTGATAGATCAAGCGAAGAAATGCCAATCGCTTCAAGATATTTGGGTAGCCACCGACGACGAGCGAATATTCAATCATGTTGAAGAATACGGCTGCAAGGCGTTTTATACCTCTGAAGATTGCAACAGTGGCACTGAGCGCATTTGTGATCTCCTTCCGGCCATTGAGGGGCATTTCGATTTTGTGTTGAATATTCAAGGCGATGAGCCCTTTGTTCATGTTGAGTCATTAGAAGAACTTTCGAAAGCGCTTATTTCCTCAGAAACCGACATTGCAACCTTGGCGGTTCAAATCGAAAACCGCGAAGAGGCGAACGATTCAAACCGAGTGAAAGTGGTATTCAGCACTTCAGGAAGAGCACTCTATTTTTCAAGATCAACCATACCCTTTGCTCGAAATGGAGAGCCCAACTATTTCAAACATCTGGGGGTTTATGCTTACACAACGAATGCCCTTCAACAAATAAATCATCTGAAACCTTCTCCATTGGAATTGACCGAATCGCTGGAACAACTTCGTTGGTTGGAGCATGACTTAACTATTTCGGTAGTAGTGACTTCCCACGACTCAACAGGAATAGACACTCCAGAAGATCTAGTGAAATATCAGGCCTAGGCTTGTAAGACCAATAAAAATCCGTATTTTCGCATTATGCAGTTCGAAAACCTAATCAAAGATTTATTGTACTCCAACGATTGCGTGGTTCTTCCCGGTTTGGGCGGATTCATTGCAAAATACAAGGGTGCTTCTTTGAATACAAGTTTGCATACGGTCTACCCCCCGCAGAAAACAATCGGGTTCAATCCACAAATAAAAGAGAACGACGGCTTGTTGGTTTCTGCGTTGTGTGCGTTGAACAATTGCTCTTATGCGGAAGGAAAAATTGAACTCGATGCCTGGGTGAAAGAGCAATCGAACACGTTACTTCGTGGTGAAAAAATTTCTTGGAAAGGAATTGGAATTCTGTTTCAAGATCGTCTAGGAAAAATTCAATTCATTCCAGACAGCAAAGGAAATTTCTCGCTTGAATCATTCGGATTAGAAAAGATAATTCTTGTTCCTGTAGAACGTCAAATTGAAGAGCCAATAACTGCTGAAGTTTCAACCCTTGAAAAACGTGCAGAACAAGGATCTAAATGGATTTGGAAAGCAGCAGCTGTATTAGCGCTGCCTATTTTAGGTGTTGGAATATTTGCACTTTCGCATAAGATTGAAACGACAGATTGGCAATACGCCTCGTACAAATTACTTGGAACGAAAAGCCGAGTTGCACAGTACACTCCTGCGCCAGAAAGAGCCATTCCAACATATACCGTTGAAGAAGAAATTGAACTTGTTGAAACGCCTGAGTTAAACTCAGTTCCAACAGCTGCAGCAGTTGTAGCAACTCCCGTTGAAAAAACCAAAGTCGTAGAAACTGTTAATCCTACGCGTCTTGCAAAATATGAAATCATTGTAGGAGCTTTCGCTGTCTCTCAGAATGCAAATCGCATGGTAGCTGAGTTAAATAAAAAAGGATTCAAAGCAAGTTTATCTGGAAAAAAAGGAAATCTGCAACTTGTATCAGCAGCAAGTGACTCGAATTACGAGGCCATTATTCAAATGCTCGACAAGGTTAAATCCGAAGTCAACCCCTCTGCCTGGTTAAAACAAAATTAACATTTCATTTAGATTCGTTTAGAGCTTTTTGTTCTTGTTTTGATCTTTACATAAAACCATATTATGCGCATAGGAGAACGTATCAAAAACAGAGCAAAAGATTTGCGTCTTGGTCCAACGGAATTGGCTAAGATTATTAACACATCGAAACAAAACGTTTATGGAATTTACAGAAGAGATTCTGTTGACTCGAAACTTTTATTCGATTTGTCGAAAGCATTAGACACCGATTTCTTTTCGCTTTACTCGAAAATTCTTGCTAGTGGTTCTAATCTAGAGGAAGGAAGCGAGCTTCGCGCAGAGAGTTTAGAAAACGACATCGTTGCGGTGAAAAAAGAGTTAACAGATCTACGAGAGAAGTACGCTTTATTGCGCGCTTTATTCGAAGCCAAAACAGGAGAGAAAATTCCTGAATTCTAATCATGTATTACCTTTGGCCTCATGAATTATGAAGCCATTATTTTCGACTTCGGGGGCGTACTCTTTGAGATAGACTACAACGCACCCGTGCGAGCCTTTCAGGCGCTTGGAATGGAATCATTCGCAACAGCCTATTCCCAGGCTCAGCAAGATGAAATTTTCGACTTATTAGAAACCGGCAAAATTCCCGGAGAGGCTTTTTATGTCTGGATCTCAAACTTCCTCCCACATGCCTCTCGACAAGAGTTGGAAAATGCCTGGAATTGTATACTCACTCAACTCCTACCAGAACGTGTTGATTACATTTTCAAATTGAAAGAAAAGGGCATTCGTGCCTTCATCTTCAGCAACACCAATGAATTACATGTAGCTGTTTTCGAGCGCATGATCGAAGAGTCTTATGGCTTAGAGAAATTCAAATCCGCTTTTGAATTTATTCATTACAGCAACGTCTTGGGAATGCGCAAACCCAATCCAGAAGCTTTTCTTGAGCTGTGTAGAATTCATGGACTTACCCCTGAAAAAACAATCTTTATTGATGATTCCATTCAGCATGTTGAAGGGTCTGTTCGCGCTGGATTAAAAGGACTACACCTTCTTCCATATCAAACTCCGGCAGAATTAATTGACCCTTTATTTTAAGTTGAAGGCCTTACTGCTTATGGGCTTTGTGAAAGAAAAGGGAACCATCTTCTTTACACCAAGACCCTTCGCCTGCACATAACCCGAAGCTTCCAAAATAATTTCGTCTTTGAACATAAGCGCCAAAGCGTTGCCCAACAAACCTTCCACATCGGTAATATTCGTGAAGACTTTCACATCATAAACTTGCGCAGATTTCGGACCTAGAACAACTGGCTCTGCCAAGGTTAGAGTACCAGCTACGTTGCCGTCAATGCGCAATTCCAAATCAGATTCGTACAACGTAATTTTATACGGATTGGGATTTTCAAGCCCAATTCGTAAGACGGCTGCAACGTGATTATTGGTAAATTCAGAAAGGTCGAACTCTTCCACGCGCTTCACTTTAACTTCCTTGTAAATTTCACAAGAAGTAAAAGTGAACACCGTGAAAAGCAGAAATATCCAATGAATTGAAATCTTTTTTCTTCTCATAACATTCTCACGTTTTCTATTTCAACCCGAACGAAATTTACTTCGAAAAATTATCGAAGAAATACGGAATCGTTTCAATTCCT
>JBIKVX010000177.1:0-4542 GCA_044356625.1 Flavobacteriales bacterium
TGCAGGCGAAAACCTTGCTGAATCATTCGCTTGGAGCACTTCGGAAACAGGTTCATCCATCATCCCTCCTGTCAGTGGAACATACACTTTAACAGCCACTAATTACTGCGGAACACGCACGGAAACTATCGAAATCCTTTATGAAAAATGTGAATTCACTCTCTTCGTTCCGAATAGCTTTACCCCGAATAACGATGGAATAAACGACGTCTGGTTTCCTGTTTTCGACCAACTAAACGAAGTGGAAATTACAGTGTTCGATCGCTGGGGAGATGCCGTTTTTACAGGCGACAAACAAAACTTTTTCTGGACCGGAAATGTGCGCGGCGGAGATTACTACGCTCCGAATGGAACGTATTCGTACAAAATCCTCTACAAATCTCAATTTGGAGATGACGAAATAATCTTCGGACACATTACTCTTTCAAGATAATTTCATCTTTGTTATTGTAATTTATCGCATAACAAATTTACTCTTCAATCCATTACTCTGATTGAAAAAAGTGAGCATACTGATTTCATTTTAGATTGTTTTTATACGAAAATCACATAATTTTTTCTTGGGCAAACTATTTTCAAAAATGAATTTTGAAAATAAAAAAATGACCAAACAATTACTTTCAAGAGATCAACGGGTGAGTATTTTAATCTGGTTAGCCATTGCCACTTGTTACCTCACCTACAAGGAAATTTCGGCGTTCTATTATCCTGCAAGCAACATCGTTTTTCAATATGATTCAACCTACAAAGCACCACCAGACACTGCCGTATTTCAAAAAACCAAGACTTTTCAGAAAGACCAAGTCGTTTCTCTTGAGATAAACAGTGCCGACTCGATTGATCTATTAAAATTGAAGATTCCAGGTTATTTGATATCTAAAATTCTTCTTTACCGGGAGCAACTTGGTGGATATGCCAACAGCTTTCAATTTCTGGAAATATATAACTTCCCAGAGGGCATATTCGAACGTATTCACTCGTCATTGCGAGTAGATATATCACTAATACAGCCTATAGGAATTAATACAAAATCCGAGGAGGAACTAGCGCTTCACCCCTACTTGAGTTATAAAGAAGCAAAGGCCATTGCTCTTTATCGAAAAAACAATGGGCCGTTAAATTCCATCGAAGATTTTGAGAAAATTATTGCGATCCCGACAGAAACGAAAGACCGATTAAAGCCTTACCTTGCAAAGGATTTTCAATCGTATGCAAACACTACAGGAAAGAGTCCGTGAACTCATTATAGACGTCCCGAATTTCCCTATTGACGGAATTGTTTTTAAAGACATTCTTCCCATTTTCCGACATGCTGAGCTCGTGAAAGAACTTGTTTCCGAAATGGCCAAGGATCTTCATGTGCACAAACCCACGGCCCTTGCTGCAATGGAAAGCCGTGGTTTTCTGTTAGGTATGCCTCTGGCGTTAGAGCTCAACATTCCGTTGATTTGCATAAGAAAAAAAGGCAAACTACCGGGAGAGGTGTCGGCAGTGTCGTACACATTAGAATACGGGAAAGCTGAAATCGAAATTCAAAAATCTGCATTGAATGTTGGAGATCGAGTTATTCTCCACGACGATGTTCTTGCAACAGGCGGAACAGCGAGCGCTGCAGCCCAACTCATACAACGCACGGGAGCTGAACTAGTGGCATTTTCCTTTCTTATGGAATTAAATTTTCTTAAAGGAAGAGAAATCATTGGTTTGAATAACGCTGCCGTTCATACTTTTGCACAGCTTTAAAATTAGAATTACAACACCATGAACTTCAAACAAGAAGAAAGCGAAGCAATGATCTCGCAAATGGTACGTGACTTCGCTGAAAAAGAAATCAGACCGAACGTTATGCACTGGGATGAAGAGCAAATTTTCCCAAAAGAATTATTTCACAAAATGGGTGAACTCGGTCTAATGGGAGTTCTTGTACCTTCTGCATACGGCGGAGCGGGATTGGGCTACTATGAATACATTTCTTGTATCGTTGAAATTTCAAAAATTTGTGGGTCGATTGGTCTTAGTGTCGCAGCTCATAATTCGTTATGCACAAATCACATTTTGGAATTCGGAAACGAAGAACAGAAACAAAAATACCTTCCGAAATTGGCCTCAGGCGAATGGATAGGTGCTTGGGGGTTAACCGAAGCGAATACGGGTTCAGACGCTATGCGTATGAAGTGCACTGCAGTTAAGGACGGCGAGTATTGGGTCATTAACGGAACGAAGAACTGGATTACTCATGGCATTAGCGGTGACGTTGCTGTTGTGCTTGTTCGCACAGGTGATTTGTTGGATTCACATGGAATTACGGCCTTTATTGTTGAAAGAAACACGCCAGGATTTAGCGGAGGAAAAAAGGAAAACAAATTAGGTATGCGCGCCTCTGAAACGGCTGAACTTATTTTTGAAGACTGTCGTATTCACGAAAGTCAGATATTGGGGAAGCTCGGAGACGGGTTCAAACAAGCAATGAAAATTTTAGACGGAGGAAGAATTAGCATTGGAGCGCTATCATTAGGAATTGCAAAGGGCGCGTACGAAGCGGCTGTGAAATACTCGAAAGAAAGAGAACAATTTGGAAAACCAATTTCTCAATTTCAAGCTATTGCATTTAAAATCGCCGATATGAGCACTGACATTGAAGCTGCAGAATTACTTCTTCTGCAGGCTGCTCACCTCAAAAACAGTAAAAAGAAACTCACCAAGGAATCTGCAATGGCCAAGTATTACGCCTCTGAAGTGGCTGTGCGCGTAGCAACAGAAGCTGTTCAAATTTTTGGCGGATACGGCTACACCAAAGACTTTCCTGTTGAGAAGTTTTACCGCGATTCGAAGCTTTGTACCATTGGTGAAGGAACCTCAGAAATTCAAAAATTAGTTATTTCTAGAGAAATTCTTAAATAAGATTTGGAGAATCGAAAAAGTTCATTACTTTTGTCGCCCAATTAAAGAAACAGAAAAGACATGTTAATTATTCCAGTAAAAGAAGGCGAAAGCATCGATAAGGCACTTAAGAAGTTCAAAAAGAAGTTTGAAAGAACCGGTGTTGTTAAAGAATTGCGTGCTCGTCAACAATTCACTAAGAAAAGTGTTCGTCGTCGTGACGAGATTAAACATGCTGTTTACATTGCTGCAATGAAGCGTGAAGAGAATTCTTAATTGAATTGAACAATATTTATGAAAGGTCTTGGGTTATCCCGAGACCTTTTTTATTTTCACCAAGTGAACACAACTCCATTCTTTGAATACTTAACCAGCGAAAAGCGATCTTCTTTTCATACAGTTTCCGCTTATCGTAGCGATATTGGTCAGTTCGAAGACTTCATGCTCGTTCAATTCGAAATAGCCAGTGAGCTATCCATTAACAGCACTCACATTCGCAGCTGGATCAGCGAACTCATGATTCAGGAAATTTCCGAACGAAGTATTCACCGGAAATTGTCTGCGCTCAACGCTTGGTTTCGCTATTTACTTAAACGAAAGGAAATACAATTCAATCCCGCAAAAGGAGTGGCAAAACCTAAGCGGCCTTCTCGCCTTCCTGAGACACTTCAAGAGCAACAGGGAGTTGATTTATATCAGCTTGCCGACACAGATAGCGCTTCAGAAAAACTCAACGCATTACTTATTCAGCTATTTTACGAAACGGGAATTCGTTTATCGGAAATGATGGGCCTGAAACACCGCGACATTGACTTTGCCATTGGCCAACTAAAAGTTTTAGGCAAGCGAAACAAAGTTCGATATGTCCCCGTTAATGAAGAAATGATGCAGAAGTTAAAAATACATATGAGTGAATCGACATTTCAAAGTGGCGACTCTGCGCTTTTTCAGAATGAAAAAGGAAATCCGCTAAGCCGATCTAGTTTCTACAGACGCGTTAAATCTTCCCTTACCCTGATTACCACTCAAAAGAAAAAGAGTCCTCATGTTTTGCGTCACAGTTTTGCAACGCACATGTTAAACAACGGAGCTGACTTGAATCACATCAAAGAAATATTGGGACACGCTAATTTAGCAGCAACGCAAGTATATACTCATTTGAGCACAGACCGATTGAAACGCATTCATGCTCATTTACATCCAAGAGAAAATAATTCACCTAAAAACTAAAGATTATGCAAATTACCGTCCAGAGCATTCATTTCGACGCCGACGTACAGTTGATCGAATTCGTAGAGGAGAAAACAAAAAAGTTAGGTGTGTTTCATCCTGCCATTCACAAAGCTGAAATTATTCTCCGATTGGACAAAAACGGAGACCAGGAGAACAAAATTGCCGAAATTATTTTAAAAGTACCTGGAACAGAGCTCTTTGCAAAAAAACAATGCAAGACATTTGAAGAAGCTGTGGACTTAACGGTTGATGCGCTCAAGCGTCAGATCGAAAAAAATAAGGAAAAGCAGTAAAAAAAATTGGTTCAGAGTTTGGATATATCAAATTAATAACTACATTTGCACCCCTAATTTACGGATTAGGGGTGTTTTGTTGTAGTTCTTTGAATCACTAAAAACGTTTTTCACGCCGGTGTAGCTCAGCTGGCCA
>JBIKVX010000178.1:0-4530 GCA_044356625.1 Flavobacteriales bacterium
TGTTGGGATTGGGAAGCATTGCGCTCGATGTATTTGGAAATTATCCTCCGTATACAGCCAATTGGCAATCGGGTTTTGCAGGTTTGAATTATTCAGAATTAGCACAGGGCAATTATGCCGTGTCAATTACAGACTCGTTGGGCTGCACAACAGACACAACCTTCGCTGTGTTCTACAATTTTATTAATGATGAAATCGAATCAACCGAGTTTATTGTCGATTGGAAATCGGGACAATTGAGATACGTTGGAACTGAGCGCTTGTCTGATGTTGAAATATTCAACAGTACAGGACAATTGCTGGTGTCAAAGTCAACATGGGGAAAGGACGAAATTGTACAACTCACAATTTCAACACAAGTCATTTTCGTTTCTTCTTCAAGAGGGAGTTTTAGGTCAAAGGTCATATTGAGATAACATAAAGGCAACCTTCATCTTGCCTTGCGTCTTTCATATACCTTAACTAAAACTTTTAACAGATGTCGAATTTTGCATTATGCCTAATTTGCTCTTAGTGCGAAAAGCACCGCAGAAAATTTCTGTGGTGCTTTTTTTTGTTAAGGTTGTTGGAATGAACCTTTAATAATCTTTACTATGAACTGGACACTTCACAAAGACGGTCTTCATTACGATGGTTCTGAGACCTTGCATCATGTATTTGTTTATGACGCAGTTGGAAAACTTTTGCATAGGGAACAGATTATGGCGGGACATACAACCATTCCAATGGACGCAGCAGGTCCCTTGTTTATTCTCTCTCACGAAGGAAATTGGAAGTCTTCAATCTCTTTAGACTAATCTTGAAAGGTCATCGCGAAGCGTCATCCACAAAGTGGTCATCACTCGAAGAGTGTCATCACAACGTGTTGTGTCATCACGACTGTGTCGTGTCATCCATCGAAGATGGTAGCGTTAAGTGAAACAACGCGATACCTCCACTGACCCCCACATTCAAGCTGTGTTTCGTGCCGTGTTGTTCAATTTCAATAGATCCTTTTACAAGCTTTAACACTTCTTCATCTACACCATTCACTTCATTCCCTAAAACCAATGCGAGTGCTTTCGGAGTTTTAAACGTGTGAAGAGGAACACTGTTATGCGTTTGCTCTAGCGCCCACACTTCATGCGTTTGTTCAATTTCTTGAATGGCTTCAACGGTTGTGTTGAAGTGTTTCCAGTTCACAGACTCTGTAGAACCAAGAGCCGTTTTTAAAATTTCCCGATGGGGTGGAAGGGGAGTGATTCCACAACAATAAATGGCTTCAATGCGAAACGCATCGGCACTGCGGAACAGACTTCCTACATTCAATGCACTTCGGAAATTATCGAGGATCAATACAATCGGAAATTTTTCAGCGTGCTGAAATTCTTCAGCGTTCATGCGCTGAAGTTCATCCATGCTTTTCTTCTCGAAACTCATTCAATAGTTATGTAAAATGGAAGACGTGTCTGAATCTTTCCGCCATTGCTCAACTGACGAATGTCGAGGTAATTTTTATATCTGCTTCCCAACAAACGAGAAAGTACTGCATCTTCAGACTCGCCAGAAATATCATTGAAAAATTCTTCAATAGGATCTAACATCTTAGGTAATTCTAAAACAGAATTCGAACTTACACCGGCCTTGGCTGACGCATAAGCAATGGCTTCGCGCAATCCTCCAAGCTCATCTACTAAACCAATGCTCAGGGCATCTTCACCACTCCACACGCGGCCTTGACCAATACTGTCCACATAGCTCTGCGTTTTGTTTCTTCCCTTCGCAACCTTACTTGTAAAATCGTTATAAATGTTACTCACCATGTCCTGCATCGCTCGCTTCTGAACGGTGTCTAACGGAGAGGTCAAGGTCATCATATTCGAATGCTCATGCGTCTTATACGCATCGAAAGTGATACCTAATTTGTGATCTAAGAAATTCTGAAGATTTGGGATAATTCCAAATACACCAATAGATCCGGTAATCGTATTCGGCTGCGCGAAAATGCGATCAGCTCCACAAGCTATGTAATATCCGCCAGAGGCCGCGTAATCTCCCATACTCACCACAAACACTTTTCCGCTTTGCTTAAGCAATTCTGCTTCACGCCAAATGACATCACTTGCCAATGCACTTCCTCCTGGAGAACTTACGCGCAAAACCACCGCTTTGATTCCTTCGTCCAAACGCGCGTCACGCAAGGCTTTCGCTATGCGGTCACTTCCAATGGTCTCGTCGTCGCCCTTTCCACTTTCAATTCCACCAATGGCATAAACCACGGCTACTTGGGCCACATCGGAAGCTTGGTCTTCTGCCTTCACAACCTCCAAATAATGATCAAAAGAAATGACATCATTCTCGAGTTTTTTCTCGTCTTCCAGTTTGCCTTTGTTTTTCAAACGGGCCGACATCTTTGCAGCAAGTTCATCAGGGTAAATCAATCCGTCGATCATTTTTGCTTCGAGCAATGCATTGTTGTTAATGAAACGCAAAGAGGTAGCAGCCGCATTCAGGTCGTCTACTGAAATGTTACGCTGTGTAGAAATCTTTTCGCACATCACCTTCCATATGTCATCAATGAAAGTGGCCATTTGCAAACGGTTTTCGTCAGACATGTGATCATAAATAAAAGGCTCAACCGCGCTTTTGAATTTGTTATTCGGACCGCGAATCACTTGCGCTTCAATTTCCAAATTGTCTAACAACTTTTTATAGAACATCACTTCGGCGTTTAGTCCGTGCCAGTCGAAAGTTCCCGTCGGATACATGTAAACTTCATTAGCAGCGCTGGCTACGAAGTATCCCGCTTGTGAATAGTTTTCGCCGTAAGCAATGACCCATTTGCCTGAAGATTTAAAGTCTAGTATCGCGTTATGCATTTCAAGCAGCATAGCAGGTGCGGCCTCAATTGCACCAATGTTCAAGTATACGCCTTCAATGCGTTCGTCAGTCTTTGCAAAGCGCAAAACACGCTCCAAGTCGCGCAATGCAATGCGGTCTTCCGCTCCGTCTAAATTGAAGGAAGGGGTTTCTAAACCTCTTTCCGTAAATGAGTTTTCTAATTTTATTTTTAGGATGGACTCTTTCTCCATGCTGAAGTCCCCGGAAGAAGTTAAAGCACTAATGATACCTGCGATAATAGCAACTGTCAGAATTGTACCGATAATAGATGCAATAATATTTCCAACAAATGAGGCCCAAACGGTTTTCCAAAAAGTCATAATAAGTAATTTGAATTTAGAAGATATTCTTCGCTCAAAGTTACGCAGGGCAGTTGTATTTTCGCTCAATGGAAAAAATGAATCGCGTACTTCTATGCATTGGTGGAAACGAAGGAGAAAGAGAAGCAAATTTAGAAGAGGCACGCATGTTTATTTCATTCAACATGGGCGATGTCTTAAAGGTGTCTGATGTCATCGAAACCGAAGCGTGGGGCATGCCCGAAGGAACAGAGCCGTTCTTGAATCAGTTGGTTGAAATTGAAACGCCGCTCACCATAGAGAAATTGTATACTGAAATTGTTGAGTTGGAAGAGTACTACGGAAGAACGCGCAAGGAAGGCGTTTACCTCGATCGTGAAATGGATGTAGATGTGATTTCGTTCAACGATGAAATTGTTTCGGAAGGAAAAATAATTGTCCCTCACAAGCGTATGCACTTGCGTGAATTTATATTGAAGCCGTTGGCTGCAACCTGGCCCGAATGGATTCATCCGGAAATGAAAATGACTGCTTCGCAATTACTCGCCGAATTGAACAAGAAAGAAGATTGAACAATTACACCGTCATAGAAGGCATTATTGGCGCGGGAAAAACCACGTTGGCGAGTTTGTTGTCGAAACAACACAACGCCCAATTGGTCTTGGAAGAATTTGCAGACAATGCTTTTCTTCCGAAGTTTTATGAAGAGCCGAAGCGATATGCATTCCCCTTGGAATTGAGTTTTCTTTCCGAGCGTTTCGCGCAATTGAAAAGTGTTTTTCAATCGCCCGATTTGTTTCAACCCAAAGTAATTGCCGATTATTTTTTACCGAAATGTCAAGTGTTCGCGAAGAATAATTTAGAGGAAGACGAATACAAATTGTTTCTGCGTTTGTATGAGATCATGGAGAACGCACTTCCTCAACCCGATCTATTAGTCTACTTGTATCTCTCGCCAGAACAGGCGTTGCAGAACATTAAAAAGCGCGGACGTTCATTCGAACAGAACATTACTGTTTCTTATCTTGAAAATATTCAGCAACAGTATTTGTCGTTCCTTCAACAACATCCGGAATTAACGGTGCTTATGATTTCAAGTGATCAATTGGATTTCGTTGAACGAAAAGAAGATTTGTTATTCTTGAATGAAACCATAGCGAAGAGCTACGCTCCGGGTATTCACAGGGTAGAACCGTAAGTGTTCATCCAAGAACAAATACGTTCGATTCCTTCCGCAGCAATTTCTGGAGTTGTTGCTAGGCTTATTCTGAAAGATCCGATTGCACCTGGACCAAACCATTTTTCCAATCCAGGAACTACATGAACTTTCCCTTCCTTCGCCAATCGTTCA
>JBIKVX010000180.1:0-4519 GCA_044356625.1 Flavobacteriales bacterium
AACAGAGTCATTCGTTGAGTTTTGATTTTCGTTGTTCTTGGAGTTGTCTTGAACGCTTGCGAATTGATCGGATTTTTTTTCTGAGGGAACGAACCATACCACTGCGCCTACAACCGCTGCCATTCCAACCAAAGAAAAGGAAACCGTTCGAAATCCGCTCCACTTGGGAAGAGGAGGGAAGAGTATGTTCAACCACACTTTGAATCGAGAAGGCTTTTGCGCATTGAATTCTTTCTTCAAGTTTTTCCAAACGGCAGCAGGCGGATCTTGCATTTCGTGCTCGGAAGATTCAATGTTACCCAAAAGCATTTTGAGTTCATTGAATTCCTTTTCCGTGGAAACATGTTGCAACACAAAGGCGCGTTCCTCTGGAAGCAAACCGTTGAATACTTTGGTGCGCAAGAGGCGCTCCAAGTCTTCGGGCTGATAGATGAAAGGTTTTTGTGTGCTCATGATTGTAGTAGTATGAAGAGAAATGAAAGTAAAAGTTCTTTGTATTCTTGAAGAATACCATTGAGTTCTTTGAGGGTGTAGAAGATGCGCGATTTCACGGTGCCTTCTGAACAGCCCATTGTTTCTGCTATTTCTGGGTTCGTTAGTTCATGCACGAACCGAAGTTCGAATGTTGTTCTTTTGGTTTCGTCTAATTGCGACAGCGCTTCTTGCAGAGCTTCCTCGAACTTCGAACGGTCCATGTCGCGGTCGTGCTCGTTCACTTCGTATGTCGCAATAGTCATTCGCGCTTCAGCGCGAACTTCATGCTTCGCATATTCATTCTTACACTGATTGTGCGCCATGCTGTAGAGCCACGTCTTGAAGTTGCGCTTCGCATCGAAGCCTTCGGCATGGCGAAAGACTTTGCTGAAGAGCTCTTGTGTGAAATCGGCCGCAACCTCTTTGTCTTTTCGCAGCATGCGAAAGAAGTAAGAATGTATCGGCCGGCTGTAACGGGTGTATAGTTCTTCAAAGGCGCGTTCGTTGCCGGCCGCAATCAGCGGCATAAGCTCTTCGTCTTTGAAGGGAGTATACGTTTTATGTTTGTTGAATAGTGCCAAAAGAAGGGGTTTTCATGCCGCTGTACAGGTAACGCACAGATCGGTTCATTTATTCATATTTATTTTTTAAATCCAAGCGGTCGCGAAGCTCGAACAACATCATGGCCGTCGCTCCCCAAATCAAATACTCTTCAAAGCGAATAGCAGGAACAGTCTTCGTTTCCTGAATATGCGGCATAAAGATTTCCATCTGCTCAGTCTTCATCTTCGCTCCGAAATGCCCAAGCGGAACAGGCACGAGCTGCGCCACTTCGCTTTCATTCGGAATGAAAACAGGCTCATGATTCAACACAGTCGCAAACGGTTGCACCAAAAGTTGACTCGGAGGAATGAAGATTTCATTCAACACATAATATTTTTTTTCGGTTGGAAGTTGAATCCCTACTTCCTCGTGAACTTCGCGCAAGGCAGTATGCAACAGGCTCTCGTCACTGTCGTCTTTCTTTCCACCTGGAAACGCCATCTGTCCGCTGTGAACGCCTTCATAAATTGGACGCTTAATTAAAGTAATCGCGGCATCACCTTGGTGCGGATGAATGAGTATAAGCACTGCGCTTTCTCTTGGGTGTGGAGATTGTAAACGCGCTTCCGCTGCACTCTGACGGACATAGGCATCGAGTTCACTATACGCTTTTGGCGCAAAGGGTTTCTGAAATTGCTCTTCAATCCACTGCATAGTTTTTCATTTCGAAGTCAAACTAGAACTAACTTCGTAACGCGATGCCAATTTACAGACTCTCAGACGAATTGTGGTTCCCCGCTCCAGAGGAATTTGAAGATAATCTTGTTGCGGTAGGTGGAGATCTTTCTGTTTCCCGTTTGTTGCTCGCTTATTCAAAAGGAATTTTCCCGTGGTACGAAGACCCCGGTCAACCACGTTGGTATTGTCCAGAAGAACGCTGCGTCTTTCATATTCCTTCCTTCAAACCAAGTAAATCAACAAGACAGCTCTACAACAAGGGTGTTTATAGATTCACTTTCGACAACGCTTTTCATCAGGTTATTTCTGCTTGCGCAGGCAACGGAAGGGAAGAAGAAACGTGGATACTTCCGGAAATGATTGAAGCCTATTCTGAATTGCATGCGCTTGGATTCGCCCATTCCGTGGAGGTTTGGCGCGATGGTCAATTGGTTGGAGGGTTATATGGAATTAGTTTAGGAGGAATGTTTTGCGGAGAAAGTATGTTTTCCACGGAATCGAACACCTCCAAATTGGCCTTGTGGCATTTGATTCAAAGATGTCAAGAATGGGGCATGGAGTGGGTAGACGGACAAGTGGAAAATCCGCATTTGGTTTCGCTTGGAGCAGAACTTATTTCTCGAGAAGCGTATTTAAATCATTTGGAAAAAGCCCTTCAACAAGAGACACATAGAGGCAAATGGTAATTTATTCAAACACCATTAAACCATTTTTAATCTTTTTGTTCTAAAAGAAGATGGCAGAACGTGAAAAAGAAATCTTAAAACTTATTTCCTCGTTGAAGACGAGAGACAAAGGATACGAGATGCTTATTTCCGACTACCAGAAACCGCTTTACTTTTTTATTCGAAGAATGTTGTTGAATCATGAAGACACCAATGACGTCTTGCAAGACACGTTCGTTCGCGTATTCAAAGGAGTAGAAAAGTTTCGTGGTGAAAGTGCTTTAGGAACGTGGATGCACAGCATTGCATACAGAGAGGCGTTGGGACACATACAAAGAAGCAAACGAATGTTGAAGGGCGATTGGGACGGTAGCATTCTTGAAAATGTAAAGCAGTTGGAAGAGGATACTCATTACTCAGGCGATGAAATGCAAATGCGCTTGCAGGCCATGGTAGCGGCGCTTCCGGAAAAGCAAAGAGCAGTCTTCGTTATGAAATATTACGAAGAAAAAAAATATACTGAAATAGCAGAAATAACAGGCACAAGTGTTGGTGCATTAAAAGCCAGTTACCATCATGCCGTTGAGAAAATTAAATCGGCCATTCAATCAAATGATTGGATCAATGAACAAATAAAAAATGGAAATGAAGAATAACGAGTGGAATGTCCCTTCGGATTATTTCGAGAAAAATAAAAAGGCGCTCATGCCCGTTCGTAAAATGTCGAATAGGAATTGGCTTTTGGCTTTGGCGGCCGCATGTTTTGTGGGCATTGGTTTATTTATGTGGAAGAGCGAAGACCAAAGCCAAGAGATAGCGAGGGTGGAACAGGAGAATGAGAATGAGAATGAGAATGAAGGGAAGATAGGAGAAGATATAGGGGCGAAAAATCTTTCGACCAAGGAAGATATAGGGGCGAAAAATCTTTCGACCAAGGAAGATATAGGGGCGAAAAATCTTTCGACCAAGGAAGATATAGGGTCGAAATATCTTTCGACCAAAGAGGAAGACATAGGGGCGAAATATCTTTCGACCAAAGAGGAAGACATAGGGGCGAAATATCTTTTGACCAAGGAAGATATAGGGTCGAAAAATCTTTCGACCAAGGAAGAGATTGCAGAGGAATTGAAAGAAATTCCGAGAGAAGAATTGGTAGCGTATTTATTGGAAGAAGATTCAGAATTAATTGAAAATTTAAATTAAACACAACATGAGAAATACAATGATTTTATTTTTGAGTCTGTGCTCTGTGGTAGCCTTTGCTCAGCCTGATCGCGATGAACCGAAGCGCAGCGAAAAAGTAGCAGCGCTGAAGCGTGCTTTCATTACTTCAGAATTGGCTTTAACTCCTGTTGAAGCGGAGAAATTTTGGCCGGTTTACAATGCGCACGAAGAAACGCAAAAGACCCATCGTAAGGAGTTGAAAAAAGTCATGGATAAGATGGATGCTGTTGGTGAAAATCAAAAAGCGTTCGAATCGTTGAACAACGAAATATCTGCGCTTCGAGTGAAAGAGGTGGAAGAAGATTCGAATTTCATGATTGCCTGCAGTAAAGTCATTGGTGTTCAGAAAACAGCAAAACTTCCTGGAATAGAAAAAGATTTTCATAAAATATTATTGGATGAAGTAGGTAAGAAGGGCGGGCATTCAGGCCCTCCAGCTGGGGGACGTCCACCGCACGGTCCAAGGCATAAGTCTGCTGAATAGCCTCAGAGACGATAACACATGAGCGAAAACTGATAAAAGCTTGCAACCATTTTTGGTTTTGTTGAGTTATATTCGTAGACCTTAACAAAACCTTTATGAAAGCGAAATTTATTCTTTTTGTAATCTTAGTTCTTTCTGTTTTTGTTGGAAGCGCTCAAGAACAATCCGTTGCAAGACAGTGGGATGAGGTTGTTCTTCAAGCCATTCGTAACGACAATGCGCGTCCTACCATTCACGCTAGAAATCTTTTTCACATTCACGCTGCGATGTATGATGCATGGGCGTTGTTTGACGACACTGCAAAAACATACTTAATCGGTCAAAACCTCAACGGGTTCAATTCTGCTTACAACGGTTTAGCCGAACCAGCGGATATTCAAATAGCCCGTGA
>JBIKVX010000181.1:0-4512 GCA_044356625.1 Flavobacteriales bacterium
ACTCAAATCCTATGGATCAGAGATTTACTTTTTGTTTCTTTTATCTAACTCGTCGCGAAGCTTCGAAGCTAACTCGTAATCTTCATTCAACAAGGCTTCATCAAGTTTCTTCAAAATATCTTCCGGAGATAATTCTTCTTCTAAATCTTCTTCAGTAATATCAAGATCGAAATCCAAGTCGTCACCATCCGTCAATGCACGCATATCTCTTCCAACTTCATCCATAACTTCCTTCGCACAAAAGATAGGTGCTCCAAAGCGAATAGCTATAGCCACGGCATCACTCGTGCGCGAATCCACTTCAACGGTTTTTCTATTTCCGCTTACAATAATTCTTGAATAGAAAATCCCATCAATCATCTGATAAATGAAAACCTCTTCCACCCGAATATCAAAATTTTCAGCAAGAGATACGAAAAGGTCGTGAGTAAGCGGACGCGTAATGGGCATTTTTTCCATCACAATCACAATGCTATGTGCTTCAGCCGGACCAATAACAATGGCCAAGCTGCGAGCTCCCGCTATTTCGGTAAGAGCCATGACATACGCCCCATTCGAGCTGCTGCTCGGGGTAATGTCTACCAGATCAAGCTGAATTTTTTCGGCCATTATTTTGTAGCGTTGAAGGCTTTCGCCGCTGCTATTAATTGAGGAACTACTTCGAACGCATCGCCAATAATTCCATAATCAGCCGCCTTGAAAAAGGGTGCTTCAGGGTCTTTGTTGATTACAACAATAACCTTCGATCCGTTTACTCCGGCCAAGTGCTGAATAGCTCCGCTAATTCCAACTGCAATGTATAAATTCGGACGAATAGCAATTCCTGTTTGTCCCACGTGCTCATGGTGAGGGCGCCATCCGATGTCAGACACCGGACGAGAACATGCAGTTGCTGCTCCAAGTTCTTTCGCTAATTCTTCAATCATTCCCCAATTCTCTGGGCCTTTCATTCCTCTTCCTGCAGAAACAACTTTGTCTGCTTCTGGCAATGGAATAGACTCACTCTCTTCAACACGAACTTCTTTCACACGAACACGTGCCGTTCCAACTTCAGCGCTGAATGCGGTAACTGGACATGCGGCACCTGAAGCGTTCACTCCGTATGAATTTGGAAGAACGGTAACAATGCTTATTTCTGAATTCACGGTAACGTGCGCAATGGCCTTGCCCGAGAATACATTTTTCTTAACGATATTTCCAGTTGGAAGGAAAGACGCTCCTGAAACCAATCCGGCGTTCAGACGAACAGACAGGCGAGGGGCAACAGACTTTCCAATTAAATCTTGAGAAAGAACAATGGCAGTAGCGCCACTTTCTTTTTGAGCAGCTAACATAAGCTTGGTGATTTGCTCACCATCTGCGGCGCTCAACGCATCCATCTTCCATACTTCATTGGCACCTGCTGTTCCAAGAACAGAGGCATCTATGTTTCCGTAGGTAATTGCGATACAAGTTCCTCCAGTGCTAACAGACCATGCTGAAGCATAAGAAACAGCTTCTAACGAAGACTTCGTGAATTTACCGTTCAGGTGTTCTGCGAATACAATAGTTTTCATGTTCAGTGCGGTATTAAATGACTTTCGCCTCTTGATGTAACAATGTGATTAACTCTGCAGCGTTGGCTGGATCTACAAATTTGCATGCGCTCTTTGCAGGAGGCAATTCGTAGTTGTTTACAGAAGTGGTTGCGGCTGTATTTTCAACAGAAACGACTTCTAATGCTTTTGTGCGTGCAGCCATAATGCCACGCATGTTTGGAATGCGTTGTTCAGCCATTCCTTTCGCAGCGCTGATTACCGCAGGAAGATTAACTTCTAACACTTCCATTCCACCTGTAACCTCTCTTTCGCAAGTCGCAACACCGTTCGCAACATCAAGCTTCGCAGCCAATGCCACGAGTGGAAGATCTAACAATTCAGCAACCATTCCCGGTACAACAGATCCGTTGTAGTTGATGGTTTCCTTTCCACATAAAATTAAATCGAATCCTTTGTCTTTAGCGTAATTCGCGATGTGAGTAGAAACGCTTAGTGCATCTGACTCTGGAGCGTCAATGCGAACAGCGTCGTCTGCGCCTATTGCTAAAGCCTTGCGAATAATTTGTTCGTAGTCTACTCCGCCAACGCTAAGAACAGTAACGTTTCCGCCTTGAGCTTCTTTCAATTCCAACGCACGAACAAGGGCGTACCACTCGTCATACGGATTAACAATGAAGTTTACTCCAGCTTCATCGAATGAAGAGTTGTTGTTGGTGAAGGCAATCTTCGACGTGGTGTCGGGCGCCTTACTCACACAGACTAAAATTTTCATGTTGCAGTTTTAAGGCTGCGAAGTTACGAAAGCAAGGGCCAAATTTTAGAATTTCAACCGATGATTTATTGAATCATTTCCAACTGACGTGCGACCTTTTGCAGAATCTCGAAAACAGTCTCTGCCATAACGTTTTCACTGTCGAGAGTTGGGTTGATCTCCGTGAATTCTAAACAGCAGATTCTTTCGTTTTGGAGCAACTCAAGGATTAAGTCAGCCGCTTCACGCTCGTTAATTCCTCCTTTTACAGGTGTTCCAGTTCCTCTGGAAACCGTGGGGTCCATAGAGTCTACATCGAAACTGATATAGATTTTATCGCAAGCGCTTAAGTATCTTAATATCTCACGGCTCAATTTCGTGATACCCGTTTTACGCAGCTCGTTGGTTGTTACAACCTTCACTTTGTTTTGCTTGATGAGCGCAGCTTCCTGCTCTTCGAAGTCGCGAAGTGTTATGTAGACGAGGTCGCGATATTCAATCTTCGGACAGATATCTCCCACGTTCTTCAACATTTCCCACAAATCAATGGTCTCGTAATCGAGGTCATTCACTTTTTCTTCAATATTGTCTTCGTTCAAAGCTACTGCCAATGGCATACCGTGAAGGTTTCCGCTTGGACTCGTATATGGGCTGTGTAAGTCGGCATGCGCATCAATCCAGATAACGCCTACTCGAGATTCTGGATAAGCCATGCGAATTCCGGCAAGCGTTCCTCCTGCGTTACTGTGATCACCGCTTAATAGTAAAGGAAAGCGATTGTCGCGAATAGTGTCGCGAACTGCAGCACCAATGCGCTCATACATCTTGAGAACACTGCGAATATGCTTCGCGTAACGGCTGCCGGGATTGTTATGCAATGCAGCATTGTCGTTTGGAATGACAATGCTTCTGTATTTCTTGAAAAAGCCTGAACGGAAGTCGAGAGCTGCAATTTTCAATGCATCTACACCTAGACTAGATCCGCGTGTTCCCGCTCCAACTTCACTCGGAACCTCGATAATTCGAATGTTTTTCGCTTTTTTGTTAATCATAATGCAAAGATAGTAATTGGGTCTTAGTTCGAATTATTTCTTCTCAACTCCGATTGCAAAAATGACATTTCGTTTATTGAAGTCCCAATTCATTTCGCGCCATTCAGCAATAGACTTGGTAATCACATAACCGTTTTGGCTGTGAACGTCGCAGCCAATACACAGTAGAGTGGTAGGTTGAAGGTGCTCGCGCAAATCATCGTACACATGATGACTGCGATAAGGCGCATCCATGAAAAGCTGTGTCAATCTGAATTCCGAAGATTGTCTTTCCAACATTTTTATTTTCTTCATTCGCTCACCACGCTCGCGTGGAAGGTATCCGTGAAAGGTAAAAGACTGTCCGTTCAATCCAGAAGCTGCAAGAGTGAGCAAAATAGAGGAAGGTCCAGTCAAAGGAACCACTGGAATACCCATGCGATGCGCTTCGGCAACAATCACAGCTCCGGGATCTGCAATGCATGGCATTCCTGCTTCACTCATGAGCCCGGCGTTCCTTCCTTCAAGAATTGGCTTCAACCAATCATCGTAACCAAGCTCCTTACTATGCTCATTAATAACATTTAAAGTGATTTCTTCAAATGCTTTGGTGTATCCGCTTTTCCGTAAAAACCGGCGAGCTGTTTTCAACTCTTCCACAAAGAAGATGTCCAATTCTAACATCAATTCATTGTTGAAAGGAACAAGTTCCATCTGATGAAGATCTCCAATTGGGGTGGGAAAAAGGTAAAGCGTACCTGGATTTATTTTAGACATAAGCGGTATATCGAGGTGATATTTTTTTGCGTTCGTGAAGGTACTGCAACATTTCATTGGGTTGGAAACAAAAAAAAGACAGCCGCGGCTGTCTTTTCAAAAGGGTCTAATTGAATTTATAAATCGTCGAATGAAATGTCGCTTGAAGAGGAAGATGCTGTGGGTTCTTCTGAATTCGATGATTCGGCAGCCGGTGCAATATCTTCACTTGTGGTTTCAGAATGCTCGTTTTCTGATGTTTCAAACTCAGACTCGCGGAAATCACCGGTGTCTTGCAGTTGGCGAATGTGATTAATGGTGTCTTCCAATCCTTCAATAAATTTATCGAAGTCTTCTTTGTACAAGAAAATTTTATGTTTTTCGTAGCTGGCCTGTCCGCTATCTGAAAACCCGGAGCGCTTGCTCTCCGTGATAG
>JBIKVX010000182.1:0-4492 GCA_044356625.1 Flavobacteriales bacterium
TGTCCGAAATCGCATAGATCTCGTTATTCAACACCAAAACATCATTCACCTTTTGTTGCTCCCCGTTCGGCCCCAAGATATAGGTAGAACGCACTTCACGCGCAGAAAGATCTATTACCACTATACCAAATCCAGTGCTTAAATATAGCAATCCGTTGTAGGAAAGAATATCATAGATCTGCTTATCACCAACAATATTGCTCAGCTTAATGTCGGGCATGTTGAATTGTGCATCTTCCAACAAGACGTCTAGATTTCCATTGGAATAGCCGACAATAACGGCGTCTGAATGGGCATCGTATTCCACCGCTGAAATTCCGACATCGCTGAGGCGATTCACTTTCGACCAACGCTCTACTTCAAACGTAGCGGGATTGTAGCTTACAATAGCGTAGGGCGTAGCGGCATAGACCATGTTAATCTCGTCGTAACACACATCAATAACATTTCCATAAGGAAGATGATCTCTCCACGTCCCTGTGCTGAACTGAGCCATTGCGTTGTGGGCAATAGAAAGAGCAAGTATTAAAAAGAATTGAACGACTCTATTTTTTTTCACGAATGCTCGAACGAATTTCTGGTTGTAGTATTGCCCTCTTCCAATAAAAGAGCGTGCTTGCCAAAAATACGCAGAGATTGACCGAAACTCTTGAAATGAATACCGAAAAATAAGACTCTGCCATTTCATTGAAAAAGAATTAGAACTTGGAGTCAACCTTAAAACGAAACGCCATGGCCAATGTAGCATCAGACGCACTCTTCATATTGATCAAGAGTTTGAGTAAATCAGAGAAACGCTATTTCCGTCTACAGCCCATGGCAGAAGATGGACAGCACCGTATTCTTTTCGACGCCATGGAAAAACTTTCCAGTTACGACGAAGAAAAATTATTCAAGCTTTTGAAGGGATCTCCGATTACCGATGCTATTTCAATTGCAAAGAATAGACTCTATCACACCATTTTAAAATCATTGGCCAGTTTTCATCACAAGGCCACAGCCCGCGCTGAAGTGATGCGTCTGCTTCAAAGTATCGAAGTACTTTATATGCGTGAACTTTTCGAACAAGCAGATAAGCTTGTGAATTCTGCATTGAAAATTGCTCGGAAAAACGAACTCTCTGCTCTTCAATTGGAATTGAATGAATGGAAAGAGCGCATCCTTGAATCTCTGAACAACCCGGCAGCAGAGCGTTACGAATTGCTGAACGCTAACTATTCGGAAATGAAAGCGGTTCTTTCTTCCATTCAAAATGAAAAAGAAATTGCCTTCGTGAAATGGTCGTGGTTCGCGGGTTATTACACCAATGGTCAGCCTAGACAAAACGAAGAACATGCGAACAACGAACAACTTCTTTCCGATATTGAATCCCTAGCTCCTATTTCATTGGAAGCTCAGATAAAATCGCTTCAACTGAAAGGAGCTATTCTATTGAGTTTAGGCAAACCCTCTGAAAGTTTGCAGAGCCTTGGTTCGCTTCTTCAATTATTGGAGCATTGTGAACTCAACGGCAACGAGAATAAAAATATTCAACGAAATGCCTTGGCCAATGCAGCGGTTATTTCCGCTCAACTTAAAAACGTGAAAGAGGCAGCAAACTTTCTATCTCAACTTGAATCTTGCTTCGAAGAAAACGAAAAAAACTCATTGGTTCATAGCACTGCTCTGACTATTTTCTTACTTGAGAAAAACAGTGAAGGCGCCTATGCCTATATTCTTCAACACAAGGAAAACATTTCTTTACCAAACATAGAATTCGATATTCGTGAAGCGCATGTTTGGTTCCAAAGTGCTGTGGTGTGTTTCATTCAACAAGAGTTCAAAGAGTCTGAAAGATTCATTCAACGTTTCCTTCAAAGCACGCCAGCCAGCGAATTGCTGCACTTGCAATGCATTGCGCAAGTCTTCAATTTAATTGTTCAAATTGAATTGAATAACGAGCGGTATATTCCATATGCCCTTCGCAATGTTCAACGATTTTTAATCACGCGAAACAAAGCGTTCGAAGGCGAAAAGAAAATAATTCAATTCATAAATGAAACACTCAAGAAGCGGAAAAGCATTGAAGACAAAGATCTTTGGGGTTGGTTGGAAAATGAACTGCTCGCAATAAAAAAGACTGATCCGTTATTCTTCACGTACTTCGACTTTCACAAATGGGCGAAAGCACGCGCAAGTAATACGAGCTTCGCGTCGGTTGTGTTCGAATAAAATAAAATAACGCTACCTTTGTACACATGAATAGCATAACGAATTTCTTTCAGAACCTCATTGAAACAGGAGGTCCTTACGGATACGTTTACGCAGCTCTTATAGCGACAACCTTTACTTGGTTTGTGACTGCCCTTGGAGCATCTCTTGTTTTTGTGGTGAAGGATTTAAATCGTCGTGCACTCGACGGAATGCTTGGATTTACTGGCGGTGTTATGATTGCAGCGAGCTTCTGGTCACTACTTGCTCCGGCTATTGAGATGAGTCCGGGAGAAGGGTTCACCAAAGCTTTTCCTGCAGCCATAGGGTTTGCCATGGGAGCGCTTTTTTTATTCGGATTAGACAAATTCCTTCCTCACCTTCACTTGAATTTTCCGCAAGAAAAGAAAGAAGGTGTTCAAACCAAATTAAATAAAACCATGCTTTTGGTTTTGGCTATTACGCTGCACAATATTCCTGAAGGATTGGCCGTAGGTGTGTTATTCGGCGGCGTTGCAGCAGGACTTCCTGAGGCGAGCATTGGCGGAGCGGTTGCACTCGCTATTGGAATTGGATTGCAAAATTTCCCAGAAGGAATCGCGGTTTCATTTCCGCTCAGAAGAATGGGTCTTACAAGAAGAAAGAGTTTTTGGTACGGACAACTTTCTGCAATTGTAGAACCCATCGCCGGGGTCATTGGTGCACTCGCTGTGATTCAAATGCACGCTGTGCTCCCTTATGCATTGGCCTTCGCGGCAGGTGCCATGATTTATGTTGTGGTGGAAGAAGTAATTCCGGAAACGCAACAAGACAAATACACCGATGTGGCCACGCTCGGACTCATTGGTGGATTCATTGTGATGATGCTTCTTGATGTAGGATTGTCCTAATCTCAAGCATGCATTTTATTCCAAATATCTTGGTAGTCTAATCCGTCGAAATTCCCGGAAGACATGAGCAACAAATTTGCGTTTTCCCAATTCATTTCCAACAAAATATTCAGCAACGCATTCGAATCGTTAATGACCTTTACGTTCTTTGAAGCAAAGGCTTTCTCTACTTCCTCTGTTGAAATGGGCGGAAGTTTTTTATGCTCAAGCGTGTGCGTATTGAAATACACAAACGCTTCGTCGGCCGCGGCCATGGCGCCTTCGTATTGACTTAAGAAATTTTTATTCAAGCTGGAAAAGGTATGCAATTCCATGCACGCAATTAATTTCCGATTTGGGAATTGTTCTTTCAATGCATTTGTTGTTGCTTTCAATTTTGAAGGTGAATGTGCGAAGTCTTTGTAGCACGCCGAGTGCGAATTTCTTCCAACCAACTCTAACCGTTTTGCTGCGCCTGTGAACGATGAAATAGCGCGAAGGAATTCACCCGCGTTTACGCCTAAACTTTCGCAAACCGAAAAGGCCGCGTTCAAATTTTGAAGGTTGTGATTCCCGAAAATTTCAATGGCTGTTTCGGTTCCGTTGTGACGAATAAACGTAACGCCGTTGCGCACTTCGTGCTCGAACGTACCGTATGGCTTAAGTGAAATATCTTCTCTTGCACTTTCGCAAACCTTTTTCACCTCTTCATCTAATGCGCAATAGATAAGCGTTCCATTGGGAACGATTTTTTCGGCGAAAATTTCGAACTGCTTCACGTAGTTTTCGAACGTTGGAAACACGTTGATGTGATCCCACGCAATGCCACTCATAACCGCAATGGTTGGATGGTACAAGTGAAACTTCGGACGTAAATCGGTTGGTGAAGACAAGTACTCGTCTCCTTCAATAATTGCAATTTCAGCTTCTTCTGTAAATTTCACCATACAATCGAAACCCGCGAGCTGCGCACCAACCATGTAGTCGACATTTTTCCCCAAGGCATTCAAGACGTGAAGAATCATGCTGGTGATGCTAGTCTTCCCGTGACTTCCACCTATAACGACACGAATTTTTTCTTTGGACTGTTCGTAAATGTACTCTGGATATGAATAAATTTTCAATCCCAATTCTTGCGCACGAATGAGCTCTGGATTGTCGATGCGGGCATGCATTCCAACGATCACCGCTTCAATTCCTTCGTGAATGCGATTCGCATCCCACCCCATTTCAGCAGGAAGTAATCCGAGGTTGTTCAATCGTGTTTTGCTAGGCTCGAAGATCTCATCGTCGCTTCCTGTAACTAAGTATCCTTTTCTGTGCAACGCAATAGCCATGTTGTGCATAGCGCTTCCGCCTATGGCAATGAGATGAACGTGTTTTGAATTTTCCATTGTTACGAAGATGACGTTAAACTTCGAAGCGACCTAGGT
>JBIKVX010000183.1:0-4438 GCA_044356625.1 Flavobacteriales bacterium
TTCACGAATTTAGATGAGCTTGAAACAGTGTTATTCAAACGTGAAACAAACGCAGCTGACCATTCTCTAGAATAGTATTTATTTCTCAATGCAGTTAAAAAAACCAACTCTTCAAGTTCTATATTGTAGTCGTTGCCTTTATTCAAGAATGTAATTATTTCCTCTGGCTTAGTGCCCGCCTGCAATAAGCTATCAAACGTTAGTTTTTCAACTCCGATCAATTTGGGATTAAGGTAGTTACTTGCGAAAATCCCCATCCATTCGCAGAAGGCAGGATTGCTTAAATCTATTCGCGCCGACATTTCCTCATAAGAATCAGAAACAGAAGTAAGGAGTTTCAATTGACTGAGCTTGCAAAAAAGATAGTTCTCTATGAATGAATTTTTTTCTAAAACATCTTTACACTCACTGTTAATTTTTGTTTCGAATGCAATTAAAGATTCGTGAAATTTCGATTGCGCCTTTGTTGTGGAGTCTTTCGAATCAGTGAATTTAACAATGTCTGAATTTGGATTATTATCGCGAATTCTTTGAATAGAGGCCTTGTTCGTATTACTTTTTAGTAACAAATATTCATAGGTGTTATTCGAAATGAATTCAGCAATCTGATTGTTTATTACACCAATTAAACCATTCGTGGTTCCTTGCGTTTCACATTCAACCCGCGCTTCCCAAAATTGAACAAATCCGTTTTGAGTAATGGTGGTGTCGGGTTGAAGAAATGTTAGCTTGTATTTTTGTTTAGGATCAACCCAAATCCGAGTTCTTGCATTCCCTGTGCAAACAAGAAGCGGCTTCGTTTGAGTTACGGAAATTTTTAATTTGAAATTCCCTTCCGCGTCTCCATCTGTTTGTGCTAAAAGCGAAAGTTGGTTTGTAACCCCATCACTCACTTCGAAGGCATACACTTTAGAATCTTTGGCCAAAGCAGCGAACCCGTTAATTACAACTTCTTGCGCACAGACAGTGGTGAAAAGTGAATATGCGAGAAACGATAAAATTGCAATTGTTCTCATAACTGAATTCCTTTTGGAAGGAACGAAGAAATGGCGCCGTTATTTTTATAGATCTCCCGAAGAACGGTACTTTGAACATACGAAAGCTCCGGAGAAGTCACAAGCAATATCGTTTCAATGCCCTCTGAAATGCTTTTGTTCATGTTCGCAATGGTGCTCTCGTATTCGAAGTCCGCGCTGTTGCGCAATCCACGAAGAATATACTTTGCTCCAATAGATTTACATAATTCAACGGTCAATCCCTCATACTGCGTCACACGAATATTTGAATGTTCGGCAAATGTTTGTTCCACGAATGCCATTCGTTGCTCCAAGGAAAACAAATAGTTCTTCGTGGTGTTAACGCCAATGGCCACAACCACTTCATCGAATAACGCTGCGCCACGAAGAACAATGTCTTCATGCCCGGTTGTAATCGGATCAAAGGATCCTGGAAATACTGCTATGCGTTTCATTTATTTTCGATTTTGAAAAATGAAAAATGCACATGTCCGTAACTGCGTGCTTGCCAAAAATACGGACTGTCTTCGAATTTTATGTCTTTCCCGTGTTCAATTATCAAGAGTTGAAACTGTTCCATTTTCTTTTCGAAAATTAACGAAGGCAATTCTTTCAACCAAGGTAAATCGTAGGGCGGATCAGCAAATACCACTTGCGGTAAGTCGGTTTGTCTTCCCAAAAAAGTACGGACATCCGCTGTGAATATATCCATTCCATCTGCTTGAAAATCGCGCTTCACTTGCTGTAAATGCCTTGAATGCTTCGGGCTGCTTTCCACCGCAATCACCCGCTGAACCCCGCGCGAGGCGGCTTCTAGACTTATGGCTCCTGTTCCTGCAAACAAATCCCACATGAGCGAAACTTCGTCCCATTCCACCAAATGTTGCAACACATTGAACAACGCTTCTTTCGCGAAATCGGTCGTGGGTCTTCCTGTAAACGACTTATCAACCTTAATGATGCGACCTTTCCAGTCGCCACCAATTATGCGCATAGCATGTGTAATTTCCAGAGGTCGTTCAGCGAATTCGATTTCATGTTTTCAGAGAACTGAACATTGCGGACATACGATTCAAAAACTTCAACATAGTTCGAGTCGAAATAGGTTCCCTGCACAAAAACAGGTAACACCGCTAAATCAATTCCATATTGAATACATCCGTTAGCCATGAAGTACAAAATGTCTTCAGCAGTATTTCCGGCGTATTCATTCAACAACACCAAAGCGTTGTTTTTTTCAAGACACAAATAATGTTTTTCCTTTCCAACCCAAAGCGTTGCTTTCGATTGAACCAAACTCGCATGCGCGCGCTGGCCAGGAAGGAGTAAGAAAGGAAGCGCAAGAATTTCAACACCAACAATGAATCTTTCCAAATTCACAACCGAAGAATGCGTTGCGAAAACCACAACGATATCTTGCTGTTCGTTAAAACGGTAAGATAAAAATTCGTTCGAAGATATTTGAGGAAGAAAATTGGCCACTTCACTTTCTTTGAAAATAGATTTTGGAATTAAGTTGAAGGCCAAGGGCTCAACCGAAAGAATAGTCTTCTTGAAAACCGCGCTGGGCCAATGTTGCTCAAGCCATGAAACAGGTTCCGTGAAGGGTATACTTTCTCCAACAGGAAAGTAGTAGTTATGCGTAAATACTACTGTTCCGTCTTCCGGCTGCATAAAGGCAATTGAAACAAAGAAAGATTCCAGATGCACAGAGGCATGCAGACGAGCGCTGTTCTCTACAACAGCCGTCGGAATTTGAAAGGTTTCAGTGTTCATCTTGAAAAAATACGCATAATTAATTTCTCTGCTAATTTACATCATTGCCGCGCTTAGTCTTTCTTTGCAAGCGAGAATAAAATCATGAGCCAAACCGCCTTCGAACAATTACTGCTGCAGAATTTTTCTTTTGCTCCCACAGCAGGACAAAAGAAACTCTTCCACGCCTTTGCGCGAATGATGTATTCCGAAAAGGCGCGCTTGGCACTAATGATCAAAGGATACGCAGGAACGGGTAAAACAACCTGCGTAAAAGCCATGGTTGATTCGCTTGCCGAACATCGCGTGAATGCGGTGCTTCTTGCGCCAACCGGAAGAGCAGCGAAGGTTTTGGGAAATTATTCCAACCGAAAAGCCAGCACCATTCACAAGGAAATCTATGTGAAGCGCATGGATCGCAGCGGTCGCGTTTGGTTCGAATTGAGAGAAAACGAAAACATCGATACGGTTTATTTTGTCGATGAAGCCTCCATGATTGGACAAGACACCGTTGTTTTTTCAGAAGATAGTTTCGATGCAGGAAGTTTACTCGACGATTTACTTTCTCATGTGTATAGCGGCGAGCGCTGCAGGTTGGTCATTATTGGAGACACGGCACAGCTTCCTCCTGTCGGTTGTCCGTTAAGTCCAGCGTTAAATATGGAAGGCTTGCGCGACAATTACTCGCTGAACATTGCAGCCATTGAATTGCTTGAAGTCATTCGTCAGAAAGAAGGTTCTGGAATATTAATCAACGCCACTTCCTTGCGCGAACTTATTGTGAGTCAAGGAAACGAATTGCCGCAATTTTCCACCTTGAATTTCAATGACATTCATCGTGTAGACACCGACATGCAGCCGGTTGTAGAGGAAGCGTTACAAGAATATGGCATTGAAGATTTGGTCATCATTACTCGTTCCAACAAACGTGCGAATCTGTTCAATCAACAGGTGCGTTCTAGAATTTTAGGTAACGAAGAAGAGATTAATTCGGGAGACCGAATGATGGTGTTGAAGAACAACTATTTCTGGCTCGATGAAAAAGAATCGAAGGAAGTGGGTTTCATTGCCAACGGAGATATTTTAAATATTCATCGAATAAAATCATTCGAAGAACGCGGTGCATTCAGATTCTGCAAGGCCATTGTGAAAATGGCCGACTATCCGGAAATGCCCGAGATGGAAGTGATACTTTTGTGCACCACCATTTGGGAAGAGTCAGCTCAATTGTCAAAGGCGAAGATGCAAGAACTCTGGCAGGTTTGTGCGCTCGATTATCCAGATGCATCAACTGTGGGACAACTTCGAAAACTCCTTCAAAAAGACCCGTATTACAATGCGCTTCATGTGAAGTTCGCTTATGCGATTACGTGTCACAAAGCCCAAGGTGGACAGTGGCCCTGTGTGTTTGTGGATCAAGGTTATCTAACCGACGAGATGGCCGGATTGGAATTGAATCGATGGTTTTACACCGCTCTAACACGAGCGCAAAAAGAAGTTTATCTTGTTGGATTTCAAGAAAAATTAATTATCGAAGAAGAGCGGAATTTATTTTAGCAGCTGGAAGAACATTTCAATTTCTTCGGGCGATTTCGGTTTCGCAGCAATACGCATGTTCTTATCTAGAATGAAGAAAGCCGGAGTCTTCGTAATGCGAAAGTCTTTTG
>JBIKVX010000013.1:0-15435 GCA_044356625.1 Flavobacteriales bacterium
AACCTTCAGGGGTTGTTATGGTGACGAAAAATTGCTCGTCAAGGGTTGGTGTTGCAACGGTATTTGCGTTGTTCAACGCACTCAATGAATTTGAACTTTGCCATTGGTATGAAGCTCCTCCAGAAGCTGTGAGTAGCTGCGAATCGCCAATGCAAATGGTGTGATCGGGACCAGCTTCTGCAAAGGGAACAATGACGTTCACATAAACACCTACGGTATCGCTTCCACATGCATTAAAATCGGAGACGTAATAGGTTGTGGAATTCGAAGGCGTTCCAACGGCGGTGTTTCCATTCAAGTTCGAAAGCGTGGCGTTATTCAACCAAAATAAATTACTCGAACCGCTTGCATTCAACGTCACAGATTCTCCTAAGCAAAGCGGATTTACACTTGCAATTGTTGGAGGAATAAATTCAATAATTTGAAGGTTCACTGTTGCGGTATCCGAGACGTAACAATCGTTAATATCAGAGGCAATCATAGAAACAGTGAAGTTTCCAACCGAATTAAATACATGACTGGGTTGGAAGGCCGTACTCGTTTGTCCATCTCCGAAATTCCAAATAAAATCAGAAGCATTCAATGTTCCATTGGAGAATTGCGCAGGGCTTCCGACACATATTTGCGAAGGACCTTGAACATTCGCAATAGCTTCTAACTGTCCCAGATCAAAACGGAAAACCGCTAGATTACATCCGAAACTGTTGTTGGTGGAAGACCATGCTCCGGGTGTCGTTGGAAAATCATCATTGTTCTGACAGCCCGCGCACACCGCCTGATACACAGAGCCACTCTTATCGAATCGCGACGTTCCTCCATCAACGTGCTCTGCACTTGAACTTCCACCGAGATAAGAACCGTATACCAACTGCGTAGCGCTCGCATTCAAAACGGCTAAATAAAAATCGCTGCCATCGGTTGTCGATTGAAAAGCATCTGCAGTAATCGGAAGGTTGTTCGTGGTGCTGTAATAGGCCAGACATGTTAGCGCAGGACAGGTTAAAGAATTGGTATGTCCGCCCCACCCGCTGAAATAAATCTGATTGCAATCGCTCACCAAAAAAGCTGTTGGAGAAATATCAATCTCACCGCTCCCTGTTCCAATGGTGGTATTCCAGTTGAGCGTGCTTAAAGTTGGATTGTACTGACGAATGAATTGCCCGCTATTTGTTTGACCATACAACCCTGGAGTTATGGTCATGCTTCCTGCTGTTTGTCCGAGACAATAAACATTATCATTTAAATCGGTTTGAAGGAAATACGCTTGATCGTATTCGCCAGTTCCAATAAAAGTTCCTGCGACTGGGGTAAATGTGTTTGCGTCGATTCGAAGAATAAATCCATCCGTTGCACCATTCCAATTGGGATCTTGACCATTCGAACAAAATGGAAAATTCTGACTTTGGGTTCCACCCGCTAAAAGCAAATCTCCATCGTTTGCAAATTCCAATGCATAAATAGCGTCTGCTCCTGAGCCACCGAAATAAGACGACCAGAGGAGCATGCTCAAACTCGGATTCAATTTCGCAACATAACCATCGCTATCTCCGCCTCCATAGGTAGGCTGTGTGGAACCTCCCGCGATGTCTGAATTACCGCGAACACATGACCCAATAAATATATTGTTGTTACCATCTACATTCACTTCACCGCGAAAAGCATCGCCGTAATTGTAGAACAATTCATTCGCATAATTCAACCCGTCGGTAGCGTTTTCCCCCAAGAAAGTTGAAGCTGCTAAGGTTCCACTTGCGTTAAATTTCGTGATGAAAAAATCGCACCCGTCGGGATGCCCGCTTGTAAAGAAAGTCGACATCATGAGAGGATTTCCTCCTGCAAAAATGGGCTGATAAGCACCCATCGAAGTTGGAAAATCGTTGCTTCCTGTAACCCCGAAAACAATTATGCGATCGAGGTTATCTACAACAACGGAATGCGGAGTTTCTTGGTGAAGTCCACCTAAATAGGTGCTATACAAAAGTCCAGATCCCGCAGCGTCGAACTTCGAAATCGCCACATCGAAATAATTGCCAGCATTGGGATTAAACACAGAACTGTATGCATTCGCTGTTGTGGGATAATTGTTAGCGAAGACACTAGCTCCTGAAACCAAGTTGCCATTCAGGTCATCGCATGCGGTAAAACCAAAATTATTCGCTGAAGAGCCTATGAACGTGGAGAACGCAATTTCGGGGTCAATAATGAGCGTGAAGTTTGAATCGTATTCACCCAACTCAAATTGAAGTCGAGTTCCATTCAACACATAATCGCATTTTACTTCGATTAAATGTCCGTTTATCGATTGAAAAGCAAACGGTCTAGACTCATAGATTCTTCCGAGAAGATGATGTGTAATGAGATTTCCAGAGGTATCTAGTTCAAGTTGAAGTGAATCGTGGTAATGCCAAGAAATGAGATTTGGATTTGCGTGAGGCGCGAGTTCGAATTGGTATTTGATGGACTTCGATTTTCCCAAAACGCGCAGGTCGATTCCATCATAGACATTCGGAAAATTTATATTTTGAAACCGATTCACATGCGAGCTCCACTTCGTTGAGTCGGAACCCAAATAATAATTGAAATATCCCGGCAATTGTTCTTGTTCCTCGGCTTGATTCAATTGCGCATTCTCCAATTGCTGCAGGAAAAATAAAGTCGTTACCGATTCAGGAAGAGCATTCGGTTTATGGTCGGGATTAAAAACAGTTGAATCAAAAAGTTGATAAGCGAAACCGTTTGATTGAATATAGAAAGATCCTCCGGGAATTTCAGCTTTGTAATTGACATGATGCGGCCATTGGCCTTTGTTCTGAATGAAAGAAATTTGCGAAGAAGCAATCGCCGGCAAAAAAGCCAGAAAAAACAAAAGTAAAAATATCTTTCTTCGTCGGGGAAACATGGTATTCGAAGATAAGACTGCTTCGGAACACAATGCGTTGCTTTTCAACAAAAACTAGCTAAGCTTATCTGCTAAAATTCGCATTTCCACAGCAGGTGAAACTTTCTCGTAAAGTATTCGGTACACCGCTTCAGCAATTGGAATATCCGCGTTAAACTTTTTATTAATCTCGTGAATACCTCGTGTTGCATAATAACCTTCGGCCACCATATTCATCTCAATGGTTGCCCATTTCACGCTGTAACCCTTACCTACCATGGTTCCAAAAGTTCTATTACGAGAATAAGGTGAATAGGCTGTAACTAATAAGTCACCTAAGTAGGCAGAAGATTTAACATCACGATGCACTTCATGCACAGAATCAATGAAACGTTCTATTTCTCCAATAGCAGCGGTTACAAGCACCGCCTGAAAATTATCGCCATACCCTAAGCCGTGACAAATACCCGAAGCCACAGCGTATACATTTTTCAAAATAGCAGATAACTCCGTTCCAAAAACGTCTTCAGTTGTTGTGGTCTTTATGTAACGGCATTTCAACTGTTCTGCCATATAACCAGCCTTGTCCAAATCAGAACACCCGATAGTTAAGTAGGATAACTTCTCAAGTGCTACCTCTTCGGCATGACAAGGCCCGCAGATGATACCAATGCTGTCATAAGGAATATTCCACGTCTTGTGAAAGTATCGCGCCGGAATCGCGTCAAACTCGTTGATTACCCCCTTGATAGCCGAAAATAAAATTTTACTCTCTAAGCCCTTCACCTCTGCCTCTTGAAAAGCGGAGTGAACAAATGCTGAAGGAATAGCCACAACCAAAATATCACAAGCATCCACAACTTCTTGAATGTTAGAAGAGACATGAACTTTGTTCAAATCAAATTCAATTGCTTGAATGTAATTGGGATTGTGACCGAACTCTTGAATGTGCTTTACAGCCTCTTCGTTGCGCATCCACCAATGCACATGCTCTTGTGATTGACTCAATAGTTTGGTTAAAGCAGTAGCCCAGCTACCGCCACCTAAAACTCCAATAGTCTTCTTTCCTGAATCTGTCATGAATGCAAAGATAATCATTCTTAAAAACTCCGATTTCCTTCGTAATTTGCAAGCATTGAAGCCAACGAATTATGGAAAAACTGAAAGCGATACTGGTCGATGATGAATTTTTCGCTCGCGAGAATTTAAAAATGTTGTTGGAAGATTATGCCAGTGAACATGTGAATCTAATTGGAGAGGCCGCTTCAGTTAAAGAGGCCCTCGAGTTGTGCGAGAAGATTAAAGTTGATTTGGTTTTCTTGGATATCATGATGCCCGAAGCAGACGGATTCGCATTTTTAGAGCAAGTCAAAGACAGAAGTTTTCAAGTTGTCTTTACTACGGCTTTTCGCGAATATGCAGTGAAGGCCATTAAGGAAAATGCACTAGACTATCTTGAAAAGCCCATTGATATTGAGGAGTTAAAGAGTGTTATTGCAAAGGCAGTTAAAAACCAAGGTCAGCAAACAGGATCGTTGGATGAAAATAAAATCAATCGCGTACTTCAAGAAATTGCTTTACATAGCAACTTCGACAAGACTATTGTTCCTACAAGAGACGGATTTGTAATTCTTCGCAACAACGAATTGATTCGTTTAGAAGCCGACGAAAATTACACAACGCTGTTTTGTGTGAATGGAAAGAAATACGTGAGTAGCAAGAATATTAAATCGTTCGAGGAAAAGCTAGATTCACACATGTTCATGCGCGTGCACAAATCGCACATCGTAAACGTTGCTCTTCACCTCAAAGAATTTAACAGAACAGAAGGCAATGTCGTTGTCTTATCTAATGGTGACCATGTGCCTGTTTCAAGAAGAAAACTGCAAGAGTTTTTAGATAAAATGCAAGAATAATCGTGCGTCTTAAAAGATACATATCACTTGTTTTATTTTGGCTTCCATTGCTCGTCTTTGGACAGCAATTCTCCTTTATTCAATACAGTTTAAAGGAAGGATTAGCACAAACTCAAGTGCGATGTATTCAGCAAGATAAGCAAGGTTATTTATGGTTAGGTACACTCGGCGGGGCTTCCAAATTCAATGGAAATCAATTCGTAAATTACAATAGAACCGACGGGCTCATTAACAATCAAATTAATTGCATTCATCAACTTCAAAACGAACAAATCGTTTTCGGTTCTATTGGAGGAATTTCTGTTTTAGATGGAAATACTTTCACAAACCATAAATATACTGGAGAGTTAAATGATGCATCTACCACTTCTCTCGTTGAGTACAATCTAAATGAGCTCATCATTGGAACAGAGCGTGGACTTATTTTTTATTCGGAAAACAAATTTGTAGAAAATAATATCACCCTGTTTTTTCAAGGAGAAAGCATAAAACGCATTCGAAAAAACAGTAACAATGAATTGCTTGTTGCCACCAAAAAAGGGATTTGGAAACTAATAAACAATCAATGGAAAGAAGTCTTCATCCTGAATGATGAAGAGAACGTATTGTTCGATTTTATTGAAAATTCCAAACATGAAATATGGGCCGTTACTTCACTCGGAGGAGTGCACAATGTGAATACCGGACTTCCGCTCACAAACATCGGCGACTTCGCTTTAGCCAATGTCTTTACTGGAATTGATTCGAATAACGGAAACATCTATTTCACAAGTAGAACAGGGGTTGTCATGTTCAATGAAGGGAACGAGAGTCATTTGTTTTTTTCAAAATCGAATGGGTTAGCGGTAGACGATATTCGTCAGGTCTTCATTGACCGTGAAGGCATTCAATGGTTCGCAAGTTATGGAGGTGGTATATTCAAACTTACCAATACGAAGTTCAAAAGCTTCACCACAAACAATGGTTTAACGGGTAATGCGGTCATGAGCATTACACAAGATTCACAAGGAAATTACTTCTTCGGAACCTACGACAACGGAATAAGCCTCTTATCTAATCCGTCTGATAATTTTAGTGCAAATTTCAATGGAGCATTGCAAGAACTTTCTCCAAATCTGCGTGTTTGGACAACCTTGAAAAGTTGGGGGTGGAAAGGAGGTATTTGGATTGGAACTCCTGAAGGACTTTATAAATACGACTGCTGTTCATACGCCATGCCTCATTGGCTTCATTTCGGGAAAGAAGAAGGTTTGGAGGAAGAAGTCGTTCTTAGTTTACTTCAAAGGAGAGATGGCTCGTTGCTTGTCGGAACCAATAAAGGAATTCAATCATACAACCACGAGGGATTCCAAAGTTTTTCGCAATTGCCCAACTTTCCTGCAACGAGAATTCGCCACATGCTCGAAACGGGTGATGGGAAAATCTGGATGGCCACTCGCGATGGAATTTCACTCTTCCAAAACAACACGTTCACGAATTTCGGCGAGGCGCAAGGTCTTCAAGATGCAAGTGCATACAGCATAGTGGAATTGCCGAATGGAGAGGTAATCGCTGGAACACAATCGGGACTTTACAAAGGAAACGAGAACGGTTTTGTTCGCGTGAACATTTCAAAAGAACCTGGGGGTAACACTGTGAACTTCTTGAAGGTGATTCAAAACAAACTTTGGATCGGAACATTGAACGGTATTTTCATTTGGGAGATTAACCCGTCTGGAGGCCTTGGCGAGCGAATAATTCATTTAAATGAATCCGATGGTTTAATAAGCCTTGAAACAAACTTAAACGCCATCTTTGTCGATGTTCAAAATGTGGTTTGGATTGGCACTCCTAACGGAGTAATGCAAATTGAATTAAGTGCCATTGATGCGAAATTCAACATTCCCACTCCTATTGTTCACCTCACAAACATTCAGTCGAATCTCGAAAATATCGATTGGAAAGCACTCACTGCGGGCGCTTGGAATGGCAGGGGGTTTCCGAATGGGCTTGAATTCAATTACAGACAAAATTCGTTCACGTTTTTCTTCGACGCTTCAAGCACCACCTACCCAGAAAGACTTGAATTCAGCTATTGGTTGGAAGGATTAGATAGCACTTGGAGCAGCCCTACTTCCTTTTCTCAAGTGAACTTCAACAATCTTCCTTCTGGAAATTATACGTTTCATATTCGTGCGCGTTCCGGAGAAACCGGGCAATGGAGCGAAGAAGTGACTTGGCAGTTCCGCATTTTACCACCGTGGTATTTGATGTGGTGGGTTATTCTTCTTGAGTTTATTTTTCTTGTTGGTGTAGTCGTTCTCATATCACGTTCAAGAAGAAAAAACATTCGCAACAAACATTTGGCAGAGCAATCTGAAATGAAAGCGAAGCTCCTTATGCTTGAACAACAAAGTATGAATTCAAGCATGAATCGTCATTTCATTTTTAACGCCTTGAATTCCATTCAATACTACATCAACCGTCAGGATAGACTTGCAGCTAATCAGTACCTCACAGACTTCGCGAAACTGATTCGAAAAAATTTAGACAGCTCGCAAGAAAACTTCGCGCCGCTTTCAGAAGAAATAGAGCGGCTGGAATTGTACTTGAAGTTGGAAAGCATGCGCTTCCCAGATAAGTTCAAATACCACATTCAACTAGACTCGCCCGAAGTTCTTCGTCAGGTGAAGATTCCAGCTATGCTCATTCAACCCTTCTTGGAAAATTCCATCTGGCACGGTCTACTTCCGAAAGATTCTGGAGGATTGTTGAATGTGTTTTTCGGATTGAAAAACGATTGCTTAGAAATTCGAATTGAAGATAACGGTATTGGTTTGGCTGAAAGCCAAGCTCGTAAAACGAACAGCGACGCTCACATTTCGAAAGGAATGGAAATTACACGAAGCCGCATTGAGCTTATTGAGCAGATGACCGGAAAACACATTGAATTAAAAGGTCCTGAAGACTGCAAATCGGAATCGGGCGAATCGGGAACGCGCGTTACCATTCTATTCCCGAAAGATTTCCAAGAAATTTTCAATCAGGGCAACACTTTTTAAAAGATTTCGTTATATTTGTATAGACTTCGGTCCATTATGAAAAAGCTCAATTACATAACGCTCCTATTTTTTGTTGCATTAGCATTCGCTTCATGTAGCAAATCTGTTTGGATGGAAGAAGCTACTTCCGTTGGAACCGAGCGTTCTGAAATCGTTGATGGCACTGAGGTTAACACAAACAACGACATTCCAACTAACTCATCTGTTTCGAACAACAACCGCAATTCTGAGGGTGGTTCGGACATTACAGATGATGAGGATGACGGTATCACCGACGACGAAGACGAGGACGATACAGACCAAACAGGGAAGAAGAAAAAATAATTCTTCACACCTCTTCAAAAAAACTTTTTTAACAATTTCAAATCTTGTGCTCTCACGAGATAAGTTTGCTTTATGTCATCTGAACGCTCAATTCTACATATGGATCTCGACACCTTTTTCGTGTCGGTCGAGCGTTTATTGGACAGTCGTTTAAACAACAGACCTGTACTTATTGGCGGAACCAGCGACCGCGGCGTGGTGGCCTCTTGCAGCTATGAAGCGCGAAAATTCGGAGTGCATTCCGCAATGCCCATGCACATGGCTCGAAAGCTCTGTCCAGAAGCTGTGGTCATCAAAGGAAATTCCTACAACTACCTCAAGTATTCAGACCTCGTAAGCGAAATGGTTCGCGAAGCGGTTCCTCTCTTCGAAAAGACTTCCATAGACGAATTCTACTGCGACCTTACGGGGCTCGACCGTTTTTTCGGATGCTATCAATTCGCTGGCGAGCTCAGGCAAAAAATAGGAAAAGAAATAGGGCTTCCTATTTCCTTCGGTTTATCCTCGAGCAAAACTGTTTCTAAAGTGGCTACGGGTGAAGCCAAACCGAACAACCAGATTCGAATTGAAACCGGAACAGAGAAACCCTTCCTTGCTCCGCTTTCCATTCGGAAGATTCCCATGGTTGGAGAAAAAACACATCAGCTTCTCGTTAATCTAGGCATTCGGAAAATACACACCCTTCAGGAAATGCCGTTGGATGTTATGTCGAAAGCCCTCGGAGAAAACGGGGCGAGCATCTGGAAAAAAGCCAATGCCATAGACCCCTCACCTGTTGTGCCATTCCAAGAACGGAAATCCATTTCAACAGAAAGAACGTTTGACCAAGACACCATAGACGTGCACAAGCTACGCGGACTCTTAATTGCCATGACCGAAAACTTAGCTTTCCAGTTACGCAAGGGAGAAAAACTCACTTCGTGTGTTACGGTGAAGTTGCGGTACTCCGACTTCCAAACGGAAACCATGCAATGCCGCATACCTTATACTTCGGCAGACCACATTCTTATTCCGAAAATACTGGAGCTCTTCGAAAAACTATACAGCCGTCGCGTCTTAATTCGACTTATTGGCGTGCGCTTCAGCCACTTGGTTTCTGGCGGATACCAGATTAATTTGTTCGACGACAACGAAGAGCAAATTAGCTTATACACCGCCATGGATGAACTGCGGAAAAAATTCGGAGATCGCGCTGTTATGAAAGCCGCAGGCATTGATGCCCGAAGCATTGGCCGTGGTGAAAATCCGTTCGACGGAGGCCCGCCTGTTCTTCTCGCTAATAGGCGTCAGTAAGCATTACCTTTGCACCCATGCAGCTTTGGGAAAACGAACACTTCACCTTTCTTCCTCCAAATTCGTCTGAACGTCAGGCCTATATTGCTTGGGGAAAGAAAAGCACCTTCGCACTCAATGAAAACAACACCTCCGAAATAGAGCAGCTGAATGTTTGGTTGAAGGAAAAAACGCTTCCTGTTTTCGGATATCTTTCGTTCGAAGCGAAAAAACTTTTTGAAAAAAAAGCTTACGAGAATTGTTGTTCAGACGGAAGTGAACTCGTCTATTTCTTCGAACCTGAACACATTTGGAAGGAAGAGAACGGAATGTGGATTTGCCTTACCGAAGAACAACCGAACGAACGTTCGGGAATCGAAGATTTTCTTTCCAACTACAAAAAAATAGAACCTTCGGCTCTTGACGAAAAACTTGTATTCGAAATGCTCGAAAAAAAGGGTGCTTACATTGAAAAAATTGAACGCATTCTCGAACACATTCAACGAGGCGATTATTACGAGACAAACTTCTGTATGCCTCTTCAGGCATTGGGTACGCTCAATGACTCGTTCGCGCATTTTTCAAAGATGAACAACGCTACAAAAGCGCCACATGCAGTTTATTTCAATGGGGAAAATATTCAACTGTTGTGTACTTCACCGGAGCGTTTCATTCAGAAAAAGGAAAATAAAATAATCTCTCAACCCATTAAAGGAACAATTAAAAGAGGAGCGAATTCAGCTGAAGATGAGGAGAACAAAACCTGGCTTCGATCAAGTAAAAAAGAGCAAGCTGAAAATATCATGATTGTTGATTTGGTTCGCAACGACCTATCGCGAATAGCGCAGAAAGCGAGTGTTCAGGTTACGGCATTGTGCGAACTTCATACCTTCAAAACGCTTCATCATTTGTTAAGCACGGTAGAAGCGCAGCTTCCTTCCAACATTACATTCACAGAAATTTTAGCTGCAACGTTTCCCATGGGCTCCATGACAGGAGCTCCGAAAATTAGTGCAGTTCAGCACATGGAAAAAATTGAAATGTTAGACAGAGGACTTTACAGCGGTACCTTTGGGGTTATTGAACCGAATGGAAATTTCGACTTCAATGTTATTATTCGTTCTGCGGTTTACAACAAAGAAAAAAAACAAACAACTATAAAAGTGGGAAGCGCCATTACACATGCCTCGAACGCGGAAGCGGAATACGAGGAGTGCCTATTGAAAGCTGCCTCTACACTTTCCATATTTAATTAAAATGAAAAAATTACTTAAAGACTTAAAGGCCGAATTTCTAACCTTCGAAGAAGCGCAATTGCTTGTGGCAGTGAGCGGGGGCATGGACTCTATGCTTCTGGCTGAGTTGCTTCTTCGCGCTAAAATTCCATTCGCCGTGGCACATGTGAACTACCAACTTCGCGCGAAAGAGTCAGAAAAAGACGAACAGTTTGTGAAGGCTTATTGTAAAAAGAACAAACTCACTTTTCACTGTGCGCAAGCAGGTGATTTGTGGAAGGAATCGAAAAACAATTTACAAGAACGTGCGCGCGATTTTCGTTACACGTACTTTCAGCAGTTGCAAGATGAATTCGGATATACCACTGTGGTCCTTGCGCATCATGCCAATGATCAATTGGAAACCGTTCTTCAACACCTTGTTCGCGGAAGCGGTTTGAAAGGATTACTTGGAATGAAGCGCATGACTTCAACCAAATGGCGTCCGCTTTTAGATCTTTCGAAAAAAGAATTGGAAGGTTTTGCGAAAGAAATAAAATTGAAATGGAGAGAAGACGCTTCGAACAGTTCGAACGTTTACGGAAGAAATAAAATCAGAAATAAGGTCGTTCCAATTTTAGAAGAGTTGAATCCGAATATTCTTCAAACCCTTTCGAATAGCATCGAAATATGGGAAGAGCAGCATTCCATTGTTCAAGAGAGTTTGCAAAATTGGCTAGAGCAAAATGTTGTGCTTAAAGGTGAAAACGAAATGCTTTCGATTGAAGCTGTGCACAACCACTATGCCCCGCGACAAATTTTATGGGAATGGTTGAACCTCTTTGAATTCACAACCGGCGAAATAGAAGAGATTTTGAAACTTCAGAAGACCGGAGCGAAGGTTTCAAATGCAACGTATGCAGTAGCGCGCGATCGCGATAACTATGTGTTGCATGCTTTGCAGAGTGAAATGCCATTGGACGAATCGAAATATGAAGTTGACATTCTTCCGGCAAAAGGATATGAAATTGAAAAAGATCCGAAGGTTATGCAACTGAATGCCGATAAGTTGCGTTTTCCATTGGAGATTCGTGCATACGAACCGGGCGATAAAATTCGTTCATTAGGAATGAAGGGAATGAAAAAGGTCAGCGATGTGCTCGTGCAAGCGAAAATTCCGATGAATGAGAAAAAGAATTATCCGGTTTTGGTAAGTAAGGACGAGATTGTTGCAGTAATTGGACTCTGTATTTCCGAGGATTATAAGCTAGAGGCAACTGCCAAAAAGGTTTTTGTGATGCGCCTCACCTAATTAGAATTGAATTGAACTATTTTTGAACTTATGAAGAATTTATCAGTAAAGATTTTTGCGACCCTTGCACTTTTGTTTTCATTTTGGAATGCGCAAGCGCAATTCATTGAACAGAAAGATATAGTAAAGGCCAATATTACAATCGAGCAAACAGACTGCGAGGCCTTTGTTGTTGTTAAAATTAATATCAAAGAAAATTGGCACATTAATTCAAATAAGCTTCCTGAAGGTTCTTTTTCAATACCTTCAGATATTATAATAAATGAATCCAAGCAATTTAAACTTGGACCTATACTTGAACCGAAGCCGCATGTTTTCAAGGATGCAATTGGGGATATGCAGAGCCAGCACAAAAACTCACTGGTGATAAAGAGAAAGATAGATGTGCTCTCTACCTCTGATTTCGTTTTAAATGGAACTTTCACATTTCAAACTTGTGATGAAGAAAAATGCCTTCCAGAGGATGGATATAAATTTTCTTTAGATGTAAAGGGATGTCCTGCTGCAGAAAATCAAGTTGCACCCCTAGACACCGTGTCAAAAACTCAGGTGCAAAATAACGATGTGAATAAAAATGAAACACAGGCTATTCAAAACCAAAATCAGACAGCTCCGACTGAAGCGAAAGTTCCAGATTCTCTTTGGATGATTTTTCTTTTATCTTTTTTAAGCGGTTTTGCAGCACTAATCACACCGTGTGTATTTCCAATGGTTCCTATGACGGTAACTTTTTTCACAAAGAGAAGTAAAACGAAAGCAGCAGGTATTCGCAATGCCGTTATTTTCGGAGTATCAATTATTGTCATTTATGTTTTATTGGGTACTGTTGTCACCGCCGTATTCGGTTCTTCTGCGTTGAATCAACTAGCTACCAATGTATGGTTTAATCTAATTTTCTTTGTCTTGTTAGTCGTATTTGCTGTGGCTTTTCTAGGCGCTTTTGAAATACGTTTACCAAGCAAATGGTTGAACAAAGCAGATAAAGCGGCAGACAAAGGTGGATATGTGGGTATATTTTTTATGGCACTTGGATTGGCTCTAGTTTCTTTCTCATGCACTGGTCCAATTGTGGGTTCCTTACTTGTTCAATCAGCTACCATCGGAGGAATTGCACCTTTTATTGGTATGTTCGGATTCTCCTTGGCACTTGCTTTACCCTTCATGTTATTTGCAATGTTCCCAGGATGGATGAATGCCTTGCCAAAATCGGGCGGGTGGTTAAATACAATTAAAGTTGTACTTGGTTTTTTAGAATTGGCATTGGCATTGAAATTCTTGTCTAATGCGGATCTCGTGGTTCAAGCACACTACCTTGAACGTGAGGTCTTCATAGCCATTTGGGTTGGTATTTTCACGGTATTGGCTCTCTACTTATTTGGCTTTATCAAATTACCACATGACGATGTAAATGAAAAGAAAATTGGTGTGGGCAGAACCTTACTCGCTACCTTTATTCTGAGTTTTGTATTCTACATTCTGCCAGGAACCTGGGGCGCACCTGTTAAGTTAATCAGCGGATTTCCGCCACCAATGACCTATTCCGAGGCAGGCCAAATTTCACAACAGAGTGCTTCGAATCATCCAAGTATAGAAGGTACCCAACAGGGACCTCAAAAGATTCCCGTTTTTCATGATTTAGCAAAAGCGCAAGCCTATGCAAAATCTGTAAACAAACCACTCTTCGTAGACTTTACAGGACATGCTTGTCAGAATTGCCGTAAAATGGAAGAGAATGTATGGGGTGAATCGGGGATCCTTGAAATCTTAAGAGATAAAGTCATTATTGTTTCCCTTTATGTTGATGATAAGACCGCACTTCCAAAAGAAGAGCAAGGTGTTTTTGAATATGCGCCAGGAAAAACAATGGAGGTAACTGAAATTGGTCATAAATGGAGCCTATTACAGGCGACGAGATATCAAACAAACACGCAACCCTATTACCGTATGTTAGGACCAAATGGTGAAGACCTTTCTAACGGTTCTGCAGATTATGAGCACCATAAAAGTCCCCAAGATTTCAAATCTTGGTTAGATACTGGTCTTACGCTTTATCAATCGGCTAAATAAGTCAAAAATCTCAATAATTTACTTCATCCTAGCCAGCTACATTAAGTAATATCAGTAGTTTTTTTCATCTGAGAAACTTGCAAGCTTTCAACAAAAAATAATGGGTAACGTTTGTCAGACCTCTTGATGCTTTGAAAACTTTTTCGTTTCTTCGTAGGGAATGAAAAAAGGACTTTTACTTTTCTTATCGATCTGTTTTTCTCTGGTGCTTGCTGCGCAAAAAACTGTCGTATTTGGAACAGTAGTCGATGCCGTTAACAAGCAAACCATCCCCTTCGCTCCTGTCTATTTCGTTGGAACAAAATCGGGTACGACCACCGACGAAAACGGAAAATATCGAATTGAAACGTACTATTCGAGCGACACTCTCCGATGCCATGGACTTGGCTATGCAGCGCAGTCATTCTATGTAAAGCAGGGTTCTACCAGAGAAGTAAACTTCGGGCTCTCAGAACAAAATACAACAAGTGTTGTCGTCATTCGTCCAAAAGATGAACCCAACCCAGCGATTGCGCTCATGAAAAAAGTGATTGACAATAAAAAAATTAATAACCGCGAAAAGCTGGACGCCTACGAATACGAAGCCTACAACAAAGTAGAATTCGACTTGAACAATATAAGTGCTGCTATCGGCGATAAAAAACTCATGAAGCCTTTTGAATTCATTTTCGAAGGAATTGACACCACACAAGAAAAGCCTTACCTCCCTGTCTTCATGACTGAATCGCTGTCTGATTTTCATTACCGACGCAATCCAAAAATCTCGAAAGAAATAGTCAAAGGCACCCGAGTAACCGGGGTAGAAAATCAGAGTGTGAATCAATTTTTGGGCGATATGTACCAGAATGTAAATATTTACGACAACGAAATAGTGATCTTCTCGAAAAGCTTCACCTCTCCTGTTTCAACCTACGCGCTTGGGTTCTATGATTACGGTCTAGTAGACAGTGCCTTCATTGAAGGGAAATGGTGTTACAAATTGGAATTTTTTCCACGTAGAAAACAAGAACTTTTGTTTCATGGTGAAATGTGGATTCACGACACCACCTACGCTGTAAAGCAAGTAGATGCTACTATATCTGAAGATGCTAACATCAACTGGATCAAGGAATTCAGTGTGCATCAAGAATACAACGAAATAGAAAACGAAGTTTGGATGCTAGTGAAAGATCAGCTCTTGGTAGAATTCAACATGAGTGAAAAGAAACTAGGTATATACGGCAGGAAAAATAGCAGCTACAAAAAGTTCATCATTAACAAAGCTCGAGAAGATGAATTCTACCAAGGCTATACCGACATTGTTGTTGATCCGAACTCGTCGAATCATGATGATGCTTATTGGCAAAATATGCGACACACTGCATTAACCGTTAAAGAACAGCGCATCTTTAATATGGCAGACACATTAAAA
>JBIKVX010000184.1:0-4408 GCA_044356625.1 Flavobacteriales bacterium
AATTGCATAAACCCGCACTATATTGTTCTGTTTCAGCAGCAAAGAAGGGTCAGAATCTTAGATTAACCAATATTCCTTAAGCAATTGGAAACTTTTGAATTTTTATCCCCCAGCTCTGCTGGGGGCAGTTCGGATGTCGCCCTAAAGGGCTTAGGAACTTCGTTATTAAATCTTCCCTTTTCTTACCCTCTCTTAACTTCTCTTAACTTTTGATAGTAATTCCTACGGTGTAATTAAAAACGTCGAAGACATTCGCCCGAAGGGCATTCTTCCCTTTTCTTAACCTTTCTTCCCTTTTGATTAATTGGAAATTCGTTTTCTCTCCCGATAGCGTTTTCTTTCACCGAAGGTTTGATCGCAACGCGATTGATTCGAAGAATTGATCACACAGTGATTGATCCGCAGGATTAGAGTATTCAAAAAAGCTCACGAGGATCCATTGCAATGAACTCTTGCCAACTGAGCCCACGGCTGTCGAGTTGATAAACTTTATGCGGGCGGAATTGCTTCTTGAATTTATCTATTCCTGTTACCTTATCGTGATTAAGCTTCACCTCGAGGGCTACTTGCAAGTAATCAAAGATTTTAGATTTTACTCAATCAACTGAGTGAATTTACTCAATGAACTGCGTTGTTAGAACGATGTTGTTGGAACTTCGTTGTTTGAACTATGTTGTGAGAACTAACGTTGCTAAAACACAGTTAAAGACATTCGTCGCAGACATTCGTGCCTGCACATTCGTTGCTTCGCAGCATGATTCCTTTTCTCAACTTTTCTTACATAATAAAACACGGAATAATAGGTGTAATGACGAGATTTAATAGAATCTTACATACTGATTATCAGTATTTAAAGAACTCGGAATAGAACACGGAAAATAAAGTATTTTTCGTACCTTTGAAGCATGAAAATTTCCGGACTGGAATATTACACAAGCATAAGCTCTATGGAGCCCATGTTCCCCGATGATGCAGCCGGAGAATTAGAAGATTTGGCCGAAGATCTTGTGTTTAAAGCCTTGTCATTGTCGGGTTCGCTGCATCCGTTAACAAGGGCAGCAATTGCCAATGTCCTATGTCCAATGAATAGTTACTATTCAAATTTAATAGAAGGACACGATACGCATCCGATAGAAATTGAACGGGCAATGAAAAATCAATTTTCTTCAATTCAAAAGCAACGATCCTTGCAATTAGAAGCGAAGGCACATGTTGAAGTTCAAGCATGGATTCGAGATAAATTCAATCAGTCCTTTCACAAGACCTTTGATGTGGAATTTATAAAATCGATACATACTGAATTTTACAAATACCTTTCGGAATATGAATTGGGATTTAACTCCGAAAAGTCGTCAACCACAGAACTAATTCCTGGAGAGTGGCGGAAATGTGAGGTGCAAGTCGGCGCGCACATTGGACCCTATTCGGTCTATGTCCCAACATTTATGGATCGTTTCATCGAGTCTTACGATTCAGATTCACACTTGAACAAATCGAAAAACCGCCGTGTAATTTCTATTGCGGCGGCGCACCATCGGTTTGCTTGGATTCATCCTTTCGTAGACGGAAACGGTCGCGTCAATAGGTTGTTCAGCGACGCTTGTCTGCTATATGAAGGGTTAGACGCTTCTGGATTGTGGTCCATGTCTCGCGGCTTAGCTATTCACGAAAAGCAATACAAGCTATTGTTGGCTCGAGCCGACGCCCGCAGATGGAACGATTACGACGGAAGAGGAAATTTGTCTAACAAAGAACTAGTGGCATTTTGCAGGTTCTTTCTTTCAACAGCCATCGATCAAATTGAGTTTATGTCAAGCCTGTTAGATTGCGACAGTATGCTTGAACGCATATACAGTTTTGTTGATCTTATGGTTGCCCGTAAAAAATTGAAAACTGAATGTCGGTATATTTTAGAAGTTGTTTTTTTACGCGGTAAAATATCTAAAAAAGATGTCGAACGTGTTACAGGAAAGTCAGATAAAACCGCGCGAATTATTGCTGAAAGTTTGATTGAAATGGGTTTGCTGAAGCTGGAAAACAACACGAAATTTTCAGCGTACGTTGTGAATTACCCAGTTGCATTTTCTGCAGTTCTGCTTTCGGGAATTTATCCGAGTGCCAAGGAGATGGATATTTTGAAAGAAATGGGAACTACGTAATTGGAAAATCGAAGATTTTATTCCTACTACGTAATGGGAAAACCTACGGTTTTGTTCCTACTTCGTAATTAAACCAGTCGAAGACATTCGCCATAGGCATTCGTCAAAGACATTCGCTCGAAGAGCATCAGTCAGAGACTGACGCGAGTACTTCATCACCCTCGGATTCAACGGCTCGTTAGTTATGCACGGGAACGACTGCTTAATGAATTCATAAATGCGTTCTTCATCCTGAAAGGCAATCATGGAACCGCTTTCGCTTTCGTTGATGACACGCGCACAATCGCTAGTAACACTGCCTATACCCAAGACGCGATTACCGGTGGCGACGTACTCGAATATCTTTCCTGTTACACGTCCTTCTTCGTTGGCATTCTGATTCAAGATTACCAACAACAACTGCGGAGTTAACATAAGGTCTAAGACTTCGTTGTGCTTCACGTATGGGATGTATTCCAAATGATCGGAAAGTCCATTACGCTTAACGTCTTCCAACACTGAGCCGTCAGTTGGACCTACCAACCGAATAATCATTCGGTTTTTGAATTCTTGGCTTTCGTTCACCAACCGAGATAACGCTTTCCACAATGCAGGAGCATTGCGATCGTCGCCGAAGGTTCCGTAATGACCAACAATAAACTTATCGGTAGGAACCACTTCCCTTCCAATAAAATCGACATGATCGAATCCGTTCGTTAAAACATGAACCTTGCTTCCGCGAACCTTCTCATACTCTGCACTCAAATACCAACTCACCGTTTGCACAGCGGTTGCGGATTGTAAAACACTTCGCTCCAAACGCTCGTGCTTACGCTTCGCCCGGGCACTCATGCGGAATTTATCTGCATTGTCCATGTTCACCCACGGATCTCTGAAGTCTGCTAACCAAGAAACACCTGTCTTTTTGTTCACACGCTTCGCAATCATGTGCATGCTGTGTGGAGGACCGGTGCTCACTATTAAATCAACAGGATTATCTTTTAAATACTTCACCAAGAAATTAGAGGCTGGACGAATCCAAAACATACGCGCGTCTGGAATTAAAATATTTCCTCGAACCCAAGCCATTAAACGTTCCATGAATGAAGGTCCCTTTTCGTTTCGAATGAATCCAGCGCTTATTCCCGCATCTCCTTTTCCCGTTGCCTTTCGCAAAGCACGATAAGGTTCGAAAATGGGACAACGAATCACTTCCACCCCTTCCGGAATTTCAGTAAGCAAAGTTTCATCATACACCGGATAGTCTGCGTTCTCCGGAACGAAAACAATCGGCTCCCAATCGGAATTGTGCAAATACTTCACAAACTTCAGCCAACGCTGAACTCCTCCTCCACCTGCGGGAGGCCAATAATAGGCTATGATTAAAACGCGCTTTTTCACTACTTGCAAAATTCGCAATAATCCGACTCTGGATTGTGTCTAAATATTTGCGTTTCCAACAAACTCTTCAACACTCCCAACAACTCCTCTTCGAACTTGTCTACATCGGCTTCACGCAATACAGCTCGTTCTTCGCCCCTCATTAACGAAACAGGTCCTTGCTTCGCATGCTTCAATCCGAACAGCATGGCTTGCGTATGTTCCGGATCGTGTCCTTCCTTCACCCACATGTATGAATACGTTAAAATTTGAAGCAGCTTCGGCTTGGTGTCTTTCAACCAAGGACCTTCTTTGTCGCTTAATTTCAATTCATCGGGCTTGACACTTCCCGTTTTGTAATCAATTACCATGAAATTGCCCGCTTGCTCATCTACACGGTCAGCCTTTCCACGAACACGTGCAGGAATGTCGACGCCAATTTTATCCATGGGTAAATCTGCTACGAGTAACACCTCTACTCCGTTCACCAATCTTTCTTCGCCGTGAGCTCGCGCATGATTAAATTGTTCCTGATCGTATTCCAACACCACCTCAATCATGCGCTTCACAATGCGACGCATGATGATGTCGAATCCGGCCAATTCGAAATTCGAATTGTAAAGTTTAACAATGGCGGCGTCTATAAGCGCATCTAATTCTAATTTGAATCCGTCAAAATCTGCGTCGTGAATCGTCATTCCAACAAAACGCTTGTACAACGTTTCCAAGACATCGTGCACAATGGAGCCAAACGTAGAGGCCTCCATATTCTCTTCCAAACTCTCTACTTCGCCCAATCCGACAACATAGCGGTAATAGAAGTCGAGCGGACATCGCATGAACTTATTCAATGCCGATGGGGAAATTCCATATTCCAACAATGCATGAAT
>JBIKVX010000020.1:0-13434 GCA_044356625.1 Flavobacteriales bacterium
TTTCAAGTTTAGGCTTTAGGTGTATCACTGTTCAACCTTAATAAAAAATACCTTTATGAAAAAACTGATTTTATCACTTTTGACAGTAGTAACTGTAATCTCGGCGCAGGCCTTTGATAAACTAACATTAACCAATGGAATGCAGTTTCAGGGCGATGTTGTTAAAGTTAAAGCTTGTAGCGTGATGTTTAAAACAGAGGTTGGAAAAGTCGAAGTCCCCGCAAAAGATATTTATTCAGTTGAATTCGAAAATCCAAACGATAAGCAGTTTGTTGAATACATTGCTATTTTGGATTTAGAAGGTTCAGGAGATAAGTGTATGAATGGTCAAATGGATGCTGACAAGTACCATGGCAAAAAAGGTGGACACTTCGTTTTAGGCTTGTTGTTTGGTCCCTTTGCTGTTATTGGAACTGCAATTGGAGCAAATCCAACGCCATATAACGCCAAGAATAAAGTTGCTTTATCCCAATCTCTAAATAAAGATCAGTTCACTGATGCTGAATATTTAATGTGTTACAAGAGAGAAGCAAAAAAGAGATTGATTTTAGTGGAATGTGCGGGTTTTGGAGGCAGGGTAATTTTCACACTATTCGGCCGCTGGCTTATGAGCGGTTTCACTATGGGATAGAATCTTTTAAGTTTGATAACGTTTGATTTCAATTGTTGGCGCAAGGATGTTTGTCCTTCGCCTTCATTGGTGTTGCTCTTACGATGAACACGTTTAATTCGAAGTAATTTATTTCTTTGATCTACCTTCTTTTTTTTCTTGAATGAATTTTTCTACGTCTTGAATGTTGAATTCGAGTGGAAAGTCTAGAAGATCTTTTGTGTCTACTTCGAGAATTGCTGCAATTTTAAAGAGTGTAAGCAGCGTCATGTTTTTTCCTTTCTCGAGTCGCTGGGTATTGCCCTTGTCTAGACCTATATCTTCGCCTAATTCTTGAAGGGTCAATTGTTTCTTTGTTCGATATAGTTTGACCTTCTCGCCAACTTTCGACAAGAACTCTTTTTCTACCGAATAGCCCTCTTTCATGGAGCAAAATTGCCTTAGTGCAATGTTAAGGTGTTGTTATAAAACACAACAGGTTGTTTTTTTTACAACAAACGTTTGGTCAAGTCGAATAGGGTTGTATTATTGTACAACTTTAAAAAACACCTTTATGAAAAGAAATCTATTTTTTGCAATTCTTGCAATTGTTACTGTATCGCTTGCCGGTTGCAGTAAAGAAAAGACAGGAGATGTTACTTTTTGGCAACAAACAGGTAGCGGTTACGGAGTAACTGTAGTCTCTGTAGACGGAGTAACTTCTAACATTACTTCAGAATATGGCAGTGCGCCATCATGCGGAACTTCTGGTTGCGCGGTTTTCAACGGTTTAGATGCTGGGTCTTACAACTACACCGCTTCAGACGGATCGGCTACTTGGTCTGGTTCAGTAACCATTACTGAAGGTTGCAAGACAGTAAAATTGTACTAATAATTATTAAAATTTAAGTAAAATGAAAAAGATTTTATTCTCTTTAGCCCTGGTCCTATCGGGATCAGCGGTTTTTTCACAACAAGAATTGGTTGTTAATGGCGGATTTGAAAACTTCGATCAAGGGTGGGATTTTACCTTGGCAGATAGCGCCTTCGCAGACATAGGTTTATGTCAAGCCCATGGTGGTGACAATTATCTCTTTTTTGGAGATTATTGGGAAGAAACTGGGGCATTTGACATGATTGATTTTGTATCTCAAGATATTCAGTTGCCAGCGAATATGCATCATGCAGATTTTGCCTGTTGGTATAGCGCCGTTTCTGATGAGCAAGACGATGTCAATGAATATGATTTTCTTGATATCATTATTTATGATGCTGCAGGACAAGAGATTTTTTCTGATTATGCTTCAAACGCAGATTGTGATATTAATTTGACGGTTGCTGATTGTGATGGATGGGTTGAACTGACTTATACAATTCCTCAGCAGTATGCCGGCCAGATGATTTCAATAAGTTTTGAATCAGATGTGGACGAAAGTTTTGGAACTATTTTCAGAATTGATGATGTTAGTTTGAAGTCATATGCATCTGCAGATGTTGCTACCCTTTCGGTTGATGAATTTTCTTTTTATCCGAATCCTTCAAATGGTGCTGTGACCATTGAAAATCCAAGGAACGAAAAACAAGGTCTTCGAATCAGCAATGAGTTGGGACAAGTAGTTCGTTATGAGTTATTGGATTCCGGTAAGAACACGATTGACCTAACTGAAATGTCATCTGGCATTTACTTTATTCAACTGGGAGATTCGAAAGTTGAGAAATTGATTGTGAATTGATTTTAAGGCAATGAAGAAATTTATAATAATTACATTTTTAAGTTGCTTTGTCGGGACAACCGTCTATTCGCAGAATACACTTCTTGATATTCTAACCATTGTTGCTGAAGGTTTGAATTCAAACAACAATGCTTACAATGCGCCCGTCCCAACTTTGAAGGATCTCGGCACAGTTAAACTTGATGTAAATTCCACTTCTAATGAGTTTTGGTCAGGTGGAAAGTCAAGAAATTATTGTGCAGTCCCTGTGCCTGACGGAACAACAAAGTGGTTTTACCGTGCGACAGTTTTGCCTATTGAAAGTAATTATTCTTACGCAAGTAATGAGACCTTATACTATTTGCTTTCAAATAATAAAAAAGTCGATTTGTATGCACCGAGTCCATACGGAGTGAATATAAAATTCTTTAATCATTCCGGTGAAATCGAGTCATTCTATCAAGGTTTAAGTACTTACAAATCTTATCAGCAACTCAACAAAACGAACACGCGAACCACCCTTGGCACCATTGATTTTTACCAGCCGAAATTTTGGATTGGTATTCAGAATGAGAATCAAATGGATGGTTTGAAGGTTATTGTTGAGGTGGTTGCTATGGGGAATTTTAACAATTAATATATTAAAATGAAAGATCTAAAATTGTTATTCCTTGTTTTATTTAGTGCCTTCGCCCTCACATCTTGCACAAAGGAAGCGGATGTAGATGTTGTTTATGGCAACACGAATATTTTCTCAAAAACGTTAACAGTATATGGAAGTCAATGGTATTTTGTCAGTCCGACATATGCAGTGGATTTAGCTGTTACTGAAATAAATCAGAGCGTTGTTGACAATGGAGCAGTCATGGTTTATTACAGAAATGGCTATGGAGAATGGCAGGCAATGCCGAATACAATTCCAGTTGCAAGCACATATGCTTCCGTATATGCTTTTTCATTTTGGAATGGTCATGTAAGCTTATACAAAACAGATACAGATTTGATAACCCTTGCTCCAACGGACATGGATGTTAAGATTGTAGTGTTGAGTTTGAAGTCAATGATGGAAAATCAAGATGTGAATTGGAACAATTATTCTGAAGTTTCAAGTCATTTCAATTTGAAGTAGACGGTCTCATCATTATAATTCAATTCAAGTAAATTGATTTTTTTCTTTTTTGAAAGTTTGATTTAGAAAAGCGCTTCGGCGCTTTTCTTTTTTCGACCTTCTAGGATGTTACCCCTTGTCATTCTCAATAAATTAACTATCTTTGCACACCTTTTCAAGCACTGTTATGAACGACATGGTTAAAATTCTTTCTGGTTCTGCGTCTAAATACTTAGGTGAAGGCATAGCTCATTCCTTCGGAACTGAGCTCGGAAATGTATTGATTCAGCGCTTCAGTGACGGTGAGTTTGCTCCGTCAATTGAAGAAACCGTGCGAGGAAAAGATGTGATTATTGTTCAGTCTACCTTCCCCCCACAAGACAACTTAATGGAACTTTTACTTTTGATAGATGCCGCGAAACGCGCGTCTGCCAAGCGTATTGTTGCCGTTATGCCTTACTTCGGATTGGCAAGACAAGACAGAAAAGACAAGCCGCGCGTTCCAATAGGAGCGAAGCTTGTTGCGAACTTATTGACTGCTGCAGGTGTTGACCGTGTAATTACCATGGATCTTCACGCAGAGCAAATTCAAGGATTCTTTGAAGTGCCAGTGGATCATCTTTACGCTAGCACAATTATGATTCCTTTCCTTCAATCAAAAAACATGACCAATTTGGTTATTGCTGCACCTGATACCGGAGGAACGAAACGTGCCAGTGCATACGCGAAAATTTTAGGTTGTGATCTTGCCATTTGCTACAAGCAACGCAAGGCTGCTAATCAGATTGAAAGCATGACCGTAATTGGTGATGTAAAGGGGAAAGATGTTATTATCGTTGACGATATGGTTGACACCGCTGGAACGTTGTGTAAAGCCGCAGAAATGATGATGGAGCACGGCGCATTAAGCGTAAGAGCTATGTGCACACACGCTGTCATGAGCGGACCAGCTTACGAGCGCATTCAAGATTCTGTGTTGAAGGAATTAATTGTGACCAACAGCGTTCCTTTGAAAGAAGGAAAGCCAAAAGATAAAATCACGGTGTTAGACGTTTCCGAATTATTCGCAAGTGTTCTTCAAAACCTGATTGAAAACAAAAGTATCAGTTCGAAATTTATTATCTCTTAAAATCAAATAACATGAAGCAATTTTCATTGAGCGGCTCTCTCCGCGAGAGTGTAGGAAGACAAAATGCTGCAGAACTACGTCGCAAAGGAGACATTCCTGGCGTTATCTACGGTGGTAACTCTTCTACACACTTTAGCATTACCACCAAAGTAATGGACAAAATCATGGCGTCATCAGACACCTTGGAATTATTGATCGATATCGACGGAACAGTTCGTCACGGTCTTATTCAAGAAGTTCAACGTCACCCAGTAACAGACAAAGTTGTTCACTTGGATGTATTGGAATTAGTTCCTGGAAAAGAAGTTAAAACAGCTTTACCTGTTCGTGTAACCGGTAACTCTGAAGGTGTGAAGTCGGGTGGTCGTTTAGCGATCAACTACCGTAAGGTTCGTGTTTTCGGTAAGCCAGAAGAACTTCCAAACGAAATTATGCTTGATATCACACACTTGAAAATTGGTGATATGATTCGTATTCGCGAAATTGCTATCCCTGGTTGTAAAGTATTGGAAGCTGATGCTGCTGCTGTTGTTGCAGTTCAAGCAACTCGTGCTTCTATTGCTGCTGCAACTGCAGAAAAAGCACCAGAAGGAAAGAAGAAAAAATAATTTTCGCCCAATTAAAAAAGGGACACCTCAATTTGAAGGTGTCCCTTTATTTTTGCATTAATAATTCATTATGCCTAATCCAAAACCAAATCGTTCTCGCACCGAGCGCCCCGCTCGTTCGGGTTCATCAAAATCGGAACGTCCTGAAAGAGGAGCTCGTCCAGAGCGCCCTGCTTCGTCGAGACCCGAGCGTCCTGCACGTGGAGGTTCTGCTCGTCCGGATCGTCCTGTTCGTTCAGGTTCTGCGAGACCAGATCGCCCAGCGCGTTCAGGCTCTGATAGACCCGACCGTTCCGTTCGTTCAGGTTCTGACAGGCCCGATCGTCCTGCACGTGGAGGTGCTTCGTCGAGACCAGAGCGCAGTGATCGTCCTGATCGTCCGGCTTTTTCCGACCGTCCAGCACGTGGCGAAGGGAGAAGTGAAGGTGGAAGAGGTGGCGCAAGACCTACAGGCGGTGGACGTTCAAACCGTACAGGCGGAAGAAACGAAAGTCGTTACAACGCGGAACGTCCAGAACCCAAGCCAGCAGCTCGCCCCGAGCGCCCGGCAAAGGCACCGAAGGATACGAGCCGTCACGATAGAGGAAAGAATGTTTTGGGCACAAGACCTAAACGCACAGAAGCGCCGAAGAAATTTGTGCGCGACGAAGATGCGCCGAAGCCATATCGCTCAAACGCTCGCGAGCGTGTAAAAGAAGAAAAGAAGAAAGAAAAAAGTGGCGGACTTCACAAGGAGTTCGTTCCAGAAAAAGCATACATAAGCAAGACCGAGCGTGAAGGATTGATTCGTTTGAATAAGTTCTTAAGCAACGCAGGAATTGCTTCTCGTCGTGAAGCCGATCAATTGATTGAATTGGGTTTGGTGAACGTGAACGGTGTTGTGGTGAAAGAATTAGGATTGAAAATAGATCCGAAAAACGATGTTGTGAAATACGACGACGCGGTTCTTCGTCCAGAAAAATTACGTTACTTCTTGTTGAATAAGCCGAAAGGATTCTTAACCACGATGGAAGATCCGGAAGGAAGAAGAACAGTTATGGATTTGGTGAAAGATGCTTGCGTTGAGCGCATTTATCCGGTTGGAAGATTAGACCGCGCAACCACAGGGTTGTTGTTGTTTACCAACGACGGAGAATTGGCGAAACGTCTGATGCATCCGAAGCATGAATTCCCGAAATTGTATCACGTTGAAACCGATCAGAAAGTAAGATCTGAGCACGTGGATCAAATGCGTGAAGGGTTTGTTTTAGATGACGGATTCATTAAGGCAGATGAGATAGAATATGTGGAAGGAGTAAATGCCAAGAAGCAGGTGGGTATTCGTATTCACAGCGGAAGAAATAGAATTGTACGTCGCATGTTTGAACACTTCGGTTACACCGTCGTGAAATTAGATCGCGTGATGTATGCCGGATTAACAAAGAAAGAATTAACAAGAGGAAGATACAGACCCCTTACAGAAGGTGAAATCGGATTCTTGAAAATGATTCGTTAATGAACCCAACCGTTCGGATAGCCAATCAATTGTCTGAAGACTGGATGTTGCTCATCTTTGTTTTCGCTTTGGGAGTTATTGCTTGGGTAAACCGCGATAACACGGTTTTGCGGTCCATTTTTCGTTCAGTATTCAGTCGAAGGTTTTTTAAGCAAGAAGAACGAAGAGAAGGTCACGGTTGGAAGAATTTCGGAATGTTAATGTGTTTTTTCCTAATGGGAGGGTTGGTACTAACATTGGTGAGCAAACGGTATTTTTCTGACATCTTTACGATTTCTCCATTTTATCAATTTTTGATCGGAGTTGCAGTAGTTATTGTTCTTTTTGGAATGAAATGGCTTCTCACTTGGTTTATTGCGTTCGTTACAGCTGGAGCGTCTTCAGCTCTGGAGGACTACAATAGGTATCTAGCACTTACCGCTCGCTTTGCGGTTCTTTTGCTAACGGGACCCATGCTTCTGGCGGTATATTCAAATGGAAGTGTGAGTGAAGTTGCATTGAATTTGTCTCTTATTTTGTTAATTACAGTCCCTTTTTTAAGTACAATCCAAGCTATGTTTTCAGCAATGCAAATGGGAGTACCATTTTTCTATATCTTTTTTTACCTTTGCACCTTCGAAGTTTTGCCTTTGGCGGTGCTTTCGAAAATAATTTGGCTTAACGTTTTTTAGAGGGCATCCTCAACCTTCAGAGATGGCAGAGAAAATAAAAACAATTTTAATTACGCAACAAGATCCCGGGTCCGACAAAAACCCTTATGTAGATCTTGCGAAAAAGCATAAGTTAAAAATTGATTATCGTCCTTTCGTGCATATTGAAGGCTTGAGTGGACAGGACTTTCGTCAGCAACGCATCGACTACGCAGAACATCCTTCGGTGTTGTTCACGAGCAGAAATGCCGTTGATCATTATTTCCGTTTAGCGAAAGAATTACGCATTACCGTTTCCGATGCCACAAAGTATTTTTGTCTGAGTGAAGCCATTGCTTTTTACTTGCAGAAGTATACGCAGTTCAGAAAAAGAAAAATTTTCTACGGTAACGGAACCTTCGCTGAGATTATGGACTTCGTGAAGAAACACAAAACAGAGAAGTTTATGCTTCCTTGCTCGGATATGTTGAAGCCGAGTATTCCTGAAATTTTAACAAAAGAAAAAATCGAATACTCGAAGGCAGTCATGTACAAAACCGTTTGCAGTGACTTAAGTGATCTTGCAGATGTGAAGTACGATATGTTGGTGTTCTTCTCACCTTCAGATATTGAATCGCTATTCAAGAACTTCCCAAAGTTCAAACAGAACACAACGAAGATTGCGGTTTTTGGACAAACGACTGCTCAGGCGGTTGAGAATGCGAAGCTTCGCATAGATGTTATGGCACCGAACCCAAAGGCGCCAAGCATGAGTAAAGCTATCGAACTGTTCATTCAGCAGAAATAATATTCTCTTTTATGGCATAAGTGTTTGTGATTGCGTTGAGCGCTTTTCATGAATTTTGTGCCCATGTCAAATACACAACAGTTTTTGTATACGCTGGCACTTTCTAATGTGCCTCATTTGGGACCTATTCGGTTCAGAAAACTCCTAGAGAAATTCGGCTCGGCGGAAGCCGCTTTCCATACGCCTATTTCACAATGGGAGCTTCCCATTCGTTTCAAATTCGATTCCGAAAAGAAAACTGAATTTCTGCGCAAAGCCGAGCGTGAGATGAACGAAGCCCTTCAACATAAAATTGAAATTGTAAGTTTCGAAAGCGCGCATTACCCCAATAGATTGAAGTACTTCGATGATGCGCCTGTTTTCCTCTTTAAGCGTGGTAGGGCGGAGGTTAATCCTGCACGAACCATAGGTATCGTCGGAACACGCAGCGCAACAGCCTACGGCCGATCTTTTTGCAACGAGCTCATAGCGTCTCTGCGTGAACTAGATGTAGTTGTGATAAGTGGATTAGCTTTAGGCATAGATGCGCAAGCCCATGGCTCGGCTTTGGAAAACAAAATGGTTACTTGGGCCTGCCTTGCGAACGGTCACGAGAATATTTATCCCAAAGAAAATAGGAAGTTGGTACAGCGCATTGAAGAAACGGGATTGGTGTTTTCTGAATTTGCTCCTGCGATTAAAGCCGAGCGCGAGTATTTTCAGACGCGAAACAGGTGCATAGCGGCACTTTCAGACGCTCTGCTTGTTGTGGAGTCGGCAGCCAAGGGCGGAGCGCTTGTGACGGCGAATTTCGCAAACGATTTCAATAAAGAAGTTTTTGCATTGCCGGGTCGCTCTAATGACACTTATAGCAAGGGATGCAATAATCTCATTCGCCAGCAAAAGGCGCATCTCGTATCGTCTGCTGAAGAGTTGTGTATTCTTATGGATTGGCAGTTGAATGCGAAAGCCACTCAATTGGTCATTCCTGAATTGAGCGTTGAAGAAACGAAGATTTTCAATTTACTTCGAAGAGAGCATTCGCTGGATTTAGATATTTTAAAGTGGAAGTTCGAAGGTGAAAATTTAGCACTTCATTTATTGAAGTTAGAATTGAAGGGCGTGGTGCGGTGCTTACCCGGAAACAAAATTGAGCTGACCTAATCTTGCGACTTATTGTATTGAAATTTTTTCAGTAATGCTGGAACGAATGCGAGGCAGAAAGCGCTGCCAATGGTAAATACTGTCAGGAAAATGAGTCCTACCGATGAAGGAATGATGTTTACCGGATAAAACTCCACAACAGCACCTTGCATGCGCACTAACCCTACTGTTTGTTGCAAATAGGTGAGTAGTAATCCAAGAGAAGTTCCAATGATGGCTCCCACGAGGTTAATGAAAACCCCTTCGAGAATAAAAATATTCCGAATGGTGGCTTTGGTCGCTCCCATGCTGTACATGACATGAATGTCTTTTTTCTTTTCGATAATAAGTAGTGTAAGCGAAGCCAAAATGTTAAAGCTGGCAATGATTAAAATGAAAACCAAAATGAGGTAGGTGGCCCATTTTTCACTTTCATTCGTTTTATAAACTAAAGCGTTTTTATCTACCCTTGTTTGAACATTTAATTCGGGAAGAAGGACTTGTAATTCCTCTTTTAACTTTTTTAAATCGGTGTTTGGAAATGTTTGAATTTCCAACGATGTAAATGCAGAGTCCATTTCATAGAGCTCACGTGCCAAGCGAAAAGGAAGGAATACATATTTTTTATCTAGCTCGGCGTTGGACGTGAAGATTCCTGTAACCCGCAAGTTTGTCTCGTTGAAGGCATTTTCGCGATTGGTAGAAAGTCTTCTGCCGGCAACAGGAGTTTTTATGTTCAGAATAACTGGCTGCCTCAGGGAGGAAGGAAATTGCAATTCTCCGCGGACACCTAGTCCAACAACGGCGTAATTGGCTGAATCTTCTTGCAATAAAAACTCACCGGCATAGACCATGCTCTTGGTTGGAAGGGTATTTAAATAATGCGGTTCAATACCTTTGATCGTGGCTACGGTGTTCGAATTGTTGAACTGAAGCCAAGCATCGCTTTCAATGACTTTTCCAATAACTTTTACACCTTCGAGCTTTTGAATGGTTTCAAAGGGAATTGTTTTTTCTTCAATTTGAATTCCTTGCTTCGCAACAATTGTTATGGGCGCATCGAAGCTTGAGAATAAATCTTCAATAAGAAGTTCGAGGCCATTAAAGGCACTCATTACAAGAATCATTGCACAAGCAACAAATGCCACAACGCTCATGGAAATGAGCGATATGGCATTTATTATGTTTCGCGATTTTTTCGCGAACAAATAGCGTCTAGCAATGAAAAACGATAGCTTCACGGCTTAAAGTGTTCCGCGTCTTTCTTGCTCACGTTCAATGGATTCAAAAAGTGCTTTGAAGTTTCCTTTCCCGAAAGACTGTGCACCTTTTCTTTGAATAATTTCGAAGAACATGGTTGGTCTGTCTAGAACTGGCTTCGTGAAAATTTGAAGCAAATATCCTTCGTCGTCACGATCAATTAAGATGCCTAGTTCCTGAAGCGGAGCAAGGTCTTCATCAATTTTACCTACACGATCTAAAACAGTTTCGTAATAGGTGTTGGGTACCGTTAAAAATTCAATACCGTTGTTTTTTAACGCAGTAACGGTTTCAATAATGTTATTCGTTGCAACTGCAATGTGCTGCACGCCTGCGCCATTATAGAATTCGATATACTCTTCAATTTGACTCTTTTTTCTTCCTTCAGCTGGCTCGTTAATTGGAAATTTAACACGACCGTTTCCGTTCGACATTACCTTACTCATTAAAGCGGTGTATTCGGTAGAAATATCTTTGTCGTCGAAGCTTACCAACTGCGTGAATCCCATCACTTTTGCATAGAATTCAACCCACTTATTCATTTCATTCCAACCTACATTTCCCACCATGTGATCAATGTATTTCAATCCAACTTCTTTGGGCTGATAGGCAGGTTCCCACTTCACATAACCTGGCATGAATACACCGTTGTAATTTTTGCGTTCCACGAAGTAGTGAAAGGTTTCTCCGTAGGTGCGAATTCCGCTTAGGATAATCTCTCCGTTTGCGTCGTTCAAGCGAATAGGATCAAGACATGTTTCTCCTCCGCGAACGGTGGTTTCTTCCCAAGCCTTAGTCGCATCATCAACCATTAAAGCAATGACTTTAACTCCGTCTCCGTGTTGGTTCACATGCTCGTTAATTGGGCCACCAGGACCAAGCGCGGTTGTAAGAACCAAGCGAATTTTATCTTGTTGAAGCACGTACGAAACGGCATCTTTCGATCCGGTCTCTAATCCGCGATAGGCAAGGGGTTTGAAACCCCAGGCACTCATGTAATAGTGCGCGGATTGTTTTGCATTTCCAACATACAATTCAACGTAGTCGGTACCTAATAAAGGTAGGAAATCTTGCGCGTCAGCAAATATTTTTTCTATTTCTGAACCAGAGTCGTAAACATTCATTATAACCAGCTTTTAATATAATTTGAATCGTTAATTTGAAGGGCAGCTTCGGTAATTCGAAGCGGTCTGAAAGGGTCAATCATTACCGCAAGTTCTTGCGTTTCTTTTTGACCAATGCTTCTTTCATAAGCTCCAGGGTGTGGTCCGTGAGGAATTCCTCCAGGGTGAAGGGAAATGAATCCTTTCTCAATGTGATTGCGACTCATGAAATCTCCGTCTACGTAATACAAAACTTCATCTGAGTCGATGTTGCTGTGGTTGTAGGGAGCTGGAATAGAATCTGGATGATAATCGTATAATCTCGGAACGAAAGAACAGATTACGAAGTTGTGTCCTTCAAACGTTTGATGCACTGGAGGCGGTTGGTGAATACGTCCGGTTATGGGTTCGAAATTGTGTATCGAAAATGCATAAGGGTAGTTATATCCGTCCCAGCCTGCAACATCGAATGGATGTGTTGCATACACCAATGTGTGCATGTGATTTTCCTTTCTTATTTTCATGGTGAAATCACCTTTCTCGTCGTGTGTTTCGAGTTCAGACGGACGTTTGATATCGCGTTCGCAAAATGGCGAGCTCTCTAGCAATTGTCCGAATTGATTTCTATATCGCTTCGGCGTTACAATGGGTGAAAAACTTTCAACAATAAATAGGCGATTGTCTTCGGTATCGAAATCGATTTGATAAATCATTCCTCTTGGAATGACCAGGTAGTCGCCGTATTCAAAAGGAATATTTCCTAAGAACGTACGTAATTTTCCTGAACCGCGGTGCACGAAAATTACTTCATCGGCATCTGCGTTTTTGTAGAAATATTCTGTTAAACTTTTGCGCGGTGCAGCGACAGAAATGTGCAGGTCGTTGTTGAAAAGCAAAACCGTTCTGCTTTCTAGAAAATCGTCTTGTGGAGCAACGTTGAATCCGCTGAGCATTCGTGGCTCAATGTTGTGATGAACTGCCGCTATAGGCGATACATCAACCGGTGCGCTAATACTTTTAATTTGGGTAGGCCTGTGCAAGTGATAAAGCAACGAAGACATTCCCGTAAATCCTTCTGTCCCGAATAGCTGTTCATAATGCAATTCGCCAGATTCCTTGTAGAACGTTGTGTGACGTTTTGGAGGTGTTTTTCCGAGTGAGTGGTAAATAGGCATGCGGCGAAGTTACGAATGAACCTGAATGAAAAAATAATGAGGAATGCTTGCGCTTGTGCTGATGTTTCTCAATTTGAATTATTTGCCCGATGCGTTAATCGCATTGATATAAAAATTCAAGTTTGGAGGTTCAATTTTTCCCTTGACTACAAAGGCATTGGGGTAAGACGATTTTAAATTTTTAAGTTCGTTCTTCGCCTCTGTCTCTGTGAGAAAATCTCCAATACGCAAACTGAAATCAGGAACGTTTTGTTCGAGGTAAGCTTGGTGAACAAGGCCCTTGGCCATGAATTCCTGTCTTTTTGCTTTTGCTTGGTCTAGCGAGCCGAAGAAAATTTGTATGCGATACCCCTCAAGAGTGTTTATTCCTCTAGCATTTTGCTCGATGGTTGATATTTTCGAAGGGACGTTGAAGACAACTTGACCTGATTTAAGTGAATCTTGCACGGGTCGTTTAGCGACCACTTCTTTGGTTGTTGGCTTTTGAGCGTAGCTGTCGAAAGCAGTTAAACAGAGAAAAAGAATTAAAAAGCGCATGATGTGGTTCATTTCTTAACAAAGGTACATCAGTGTTCTTGAACTACAAAACTTAAACGTCGTTGAATCAATCGAGTAAGAATGAAAAACGCAGATCGTGTTATTTAGAACAGGTATAAATTATGAAATAGATGAAAATGACATTTATGTGATAAACCT
>JBIKVX010000014.1:0-15151 GCA_044356625.1 Flavobacteriales bacterium
GTTTTCGCTCTGATAAGCATGAGCGTTATTTATTTCTCTAGTCTAAAATGGAGTATTCCATTGACTTTTCTCGTCGCACCACCTGTTTTCGGAGTGTTAAATGTAATCATGTATAAATGGGTTAAAAGTGCCGTAGAGAAATCTCCTATGAGATTTGTCAATGCATTTATGGCGACCGTAACGGTGAAGCTCTTGTTTACTGCGGCTGTGGTTGCTATCTTAATTGTATTATACCCTGCTTCAAAAGCGCCATTGGCGCTTGGAACATTCGTTATTTACATTGGGGTAACGATGATTCTTTCTCGGGCATTATTGAAGATTAAGTAAGTATTCTAAAAGTTTTTGTAGAAAATATTTCGTACGTGCTTCGTGTTGCTTACTTTTGCACCGCCAAAAACGGGTATGTGATGGTGAGACTATATCGATTTTTTTTCATAATAGGATTCTTAGGAATGACTTCTGGTGCATTTGCGCAGCACGAAGGTCATCGTTCTGAGCCAGCTACTCATGATCAAGTATCTGCTGAACATTCGGTTCAGGGCAATGCACATGCAACCGCGCATGCTGACTCTGCGTCGCATCATGAAGAAGAATTTAAAATTGGTGAAATGATCATGCATCACATTTCAGATGCGCATCAGATTCACTTGGGTGGAAGCCTTTACATTCCACTTCCGGTAATTATTCTTCACGACGGTCATTTAGATATTTTCTCGTCTAGCAATTTTTACACGGTTAATGAGCATGGCGAGTTGGATTATCACGATTATAAAGGATACCGCAATCACCATGAAATAATTGCTTTCGTTGGTGAAAATGCTTCGCATGAAACTCACGGGCACAAAGTGTTGGATTTTTCAATAACCAAGTCTGTATTCGGAATGATGTTGGTAATTGTATTAATGATCATTCTTTTCCGTTCAATAGCAAATAAGTACAAGCGCAATGTTGGTAAGGCACCGTCAGGATTCCAAAACATGATTGAACCGTTCATCTTGTTTGTCCGCGACGATATTGCATTACCTAGTTTGGGTAAGAAAAAGGCGGCTCTTTACACTCCTTTTTTATTGACAGTGTTTTTCTTCATTTGGATGTGTAATATGTTAGGTCTTATTCCATTTTTAGGAGGATTCAACATTACGGGAACATTGAGCATAACTTTGGTGTTGGCTGCAATGGTATTCATCATCACAAGTGTAAGCGGAAACAAACACTACTGGGGACATATCTTCTGGCCTCCAGGTGTACCTGGATTCGTGAAAGTTATTCTAGTGCCAATTGAGTTCATGAGTATCTTCATTAAGCCTTGCGTATTGATGATTCGTTTGACGGCGAACATTACTGCTGGACACATTATTATTCTTGCCTTCGTTGGATTAGCGCTTATGTTTGGACAACAAAGTGCAGTAGCTGGCTACGGAGTGGGTGTTGGATCAGTTTTATTTATGGCATTCATGTATTGCCTTGAAATGTTGGTTGCATTTCTTCAGGCATATGTTTTCACCTTGTTAGCAGCGCTGTATTTCGGCGATGCGACCCAAGATCACCACCATGAGCATGAGCACGATCATGATCATGAAATGCAACACGCACACTAAATTGTAAATTCTCAACTCAAAAAATAAATAACATGGAATTTGTAAATCTCTTAATGGAAGCAAGCATGGGTCAAGGTATGGCCGGCATCGGAGCAGGTATCGCAGCAATCGGAGCGGGTATCGGTGTAGGTAAAATCGGTGGCTCAGCGCTTGAAGGAATGGCTCGTCAACCAGAAGCATCTGGTGATATGCGTTCAAACATGATCGTTGCAGCAGCTTTGGTGGAAGGGGTAGCTCTTTTCGCGGTTATCGTTTGCTTGTTAGTAGCTTTAGGTTAATCATAGGCGCTTTGCGCTAAACACACATATTATCCATGGAAGGATTACTTAGTGTATCCGTAGGTACCGTATTTTGGGCCTCGGTTGCTTTCTTGTGCGTGCTTGTCATAATGAAAAGAATGGCATGGGGACCAATCATGAGTTCGTTAAAGGACCGTGAGGAAGGTATTGCTAATGCATTGCGTCAGGCAGACCTTGCTAAGGAAGAAATGAGTCGCTTACAAGCGAGCAACGAAGATCTTCTTCGTGAAGCTCGAAATGAACGCGACCGTATCTTAACCGAAGCGAAGGCGATGTCAGACAAAATGCGCAACGATGCTGTAGGTCGCTCGCAAGAAGAAGCAAATCGCATTGTTGCGAAAGCTCAGGCTGAAATCGAAAATCAAAAGCAAGCGGCTATCACTGATTTGAAAAATCAAGTGGCAGACCTTTCAGTTCAATTGGCTGAAGTGCTGTTGAAAGACTCGTTAACAGAAGAGCAAAAGCAAAAGGCGTTGAACCATTCGTTAATTAAGGAATTCGGAGCTAACTAATATGTCGAACATTCGCCTGTCATCGCGTTACGCGAAATCATTGATTAGCCTTGCTGAAGAGCGAGGAGAGACAGATGTCCTGTTGAAAGACATGTTGCTCATTGCTGGGAGCATTCGTGCTACCAAAGATTTGCTGACTATGTTGGCCAGCCCTGTTATCAGCGGTGATAAAAAACTAAAAGTATTGTTTGCAGTATTTACTGAATTGAACAAAACTACTCAAGTGTTCATCGAGTTAGTCGTAAGCAAAGGCCGTGAGAGTGATTTGGGTGAAATAGCCCAGTCATTTGTTCAACAAGTGAAGGCTGGAAGAAATATCTTCGATGTGGAATTGATTTCAGCGGTTCCAGCAGATGATGCGCTTCGCACCGAGGTTACCAAAGTGGCGAAAAGCATTTGTGGTGGTGAAGTTGAAATTACTGAAAAAGTTGATTCAGATTTAATAGGTGGATTTATCCTTCGTGTAAACGGAATGGAATACAATGCATCGGTTTCAGATAAACTGAAAAAAGTTAAGAAAGATTTTTCAAAAAACCCGTACGTCCCAGGGTTGTAATGGGATTAAAAACTATTTTTTATGGCAGACATTAAACCTGCGGAGATTTCAGCAATCCTAAGAGAACAGTTAGCTGGTTTAAAGACCGAAACTGAATTGCAAGAGGTAGGTACCGTTCTTCAAGTTGGAGATGGTATTGCGCGTATTTACGGTCTTTCAAATGTTCAATCAGGTGAGTTGATTGAATTTGAAAATGGCGTGCAAGGTATTGCCCTTAACCTTGAAGAAGATAACGTAGGTGCTGTATTGTTAGGTCCTTCCGGAGAATTGAAAGAAGGTGCTGGTGTTAAACGTACAGGTACTATTGCTTCTATCAAGGCCGGAGAAGGAATGCTAGGTCGTGTTGTTAACACACTTGGTGAGCCAATCGATGGAAATGGTCCTATTACAGGTGAGTTGTACGAAATGCCACTTGAGCGCAAGGCTCCAGGGGTTATCTACCGTCAGCCAGTAAACGAGCCACTTCAGACAGGTATCAAAGCAATCGATGCAATGATTCCCATTGGACGTGGACAACGTGAGTTGATCATTGGTGACCGTCAAACAGGTAAAACAACTGTTGCCATTGACACCATCATCAATCAAAAAGAATTTTACGATAAAGGTGAGCCTGTATATTGTATTTATGTTGCTTGCGGACAAAAAGGTTCTACTATCGCAGGTACTGTAAAAACATTGCAAGATGCAGGTGCCATGGCCTATACAGTGGTTGTTGCTGCAACAGCATCTGATCCGGCACCACTTCAATTCTACGCTCCCTTCGCAGGTTGCGCAATTGGAGAGTTCTTCCGCGATACCGGTCGTCCAGCATTGATTGTTTATGATGATTTGTCTAAACAAGCAGTAGCTTATCGTGAGGTGTCTTTGTTGCTACGTCGCCCACCCGGACGTGAAGCATATCCTGGAGACGTATTCTACTTGCACAGCCGTCTTCTTGAGCGTGCTGCGAAAGTAAATGCAACGCAAAGTGTAGCTGAGAATATGAACGACTTGCCAGCAAGCTTGAAGAGTATTGTAAAAGGAGGTGGTTCGTTAACAGCACTTCCAATTATTGAAACACAAGCGGGTGACGTTTCGGCGTATATCCCAACTAACGTAATTTCGATTACAGATGGTCAAATCTTCCTTGAGTCGAATTTATTTAACTCAGGTGTACGTCCTGCAATCAACGTAGGTATCTCTGTAAGCCGCGTAGGGGGTTCTGCACAGATTAAGTCGATGAAGAAAGTAGCAGGCACATTGAAACTTGACCAAGCACAATATCGTGAGCTTGAAGCATTCTCGAAATTCGGATCTGATTTAGATGAAGTAACGAAGTCTGTACTTGAAAAAGGAAAGCGTAACGTTGAAATCTTGAAGCAAGGTCAAAACAATCCAATGACCGTAGAGAAGCAAGTAGCTATTATCTACTGTGGAACGAAAGGATTGTTGTCACGCATTCCTGTAGAGAAAATTCGTGAATTCCAAGACGATTATTTGAATAGTCTTGAAATGAACCACAACGATACCTTAACTGCTATTCGTAACGGGAAAATCGACGAGGCTGTAACATCGGTATTGGAATCAGTAGCAAAAGATATTTCAGCGAGATACAACTAATTGTAAAGCGAAGAAGGACATGGCGAATTTGAAAGAAATCAGAATGCGTATTGTATCGGTAAACTCTACCATGCAAATCACTTCTGCCATGAAAATGGTGTCTGCAGCAAAACTAAGAAGAGCACAAGATGCCATTACTAAAATGCGTCCGTATGCTCAAAAGCTCCAGGAAATTCTTTCGAACGTAAGTTCTTCAGAGTCGAATTCAACATACAGCCAGCAGCGTGACGTTAAGAACACGCTGGTGGTTGCTATTACTTCAAATCGTGGTTTGTGCGGTGGTTTCAACAATAACGTGATCAAGGAAATCCGGAACATCGTTAAAACCAATCAGAATGTTCATGTATTGTCTTTAGGAAAGAAAGCCTTCGACAATTACAAGAAAACAACGATGCACACTTTTGAAGATTTCGGGGATACTCCATATGATATCTTCGATAAATTAACGTTCTCTAACGTGAGTGCAATTGCGAATACCATTATGGATCAATTCGCAAGTGGTAAATACGACAAAGTAATTTTAGTTTACAACCGGTTTAAGAATGCTGCCGTTCAAATTATTGAAAACGAGCAATTCCTTCCAGTACTTCCTCCAGTGAATGCGGAAGCACAGTCAAGTGTAGATTACATCTACGAGCCAGAGAAAACTCAAATTCTTGAAGAGTTAATCCCTCGCACATTGAAGGTTCAATTGTTCAAAGCCCTTTTAGATAGCAACGCTGCTGAACACGGTGCGCGTATGACTTCTATGCACAAGGCAACGGACAACGCGGGTGAAATGGTTAAAGAACTTAAGTTAACGTACAACAAAGCGCGTCAAGCCTCGATTACTGGAGAGATCTTGGAAATTGTTGCCGGTGCTGAAGCGTTGAACGGCTAAGGCGTATCTTTGTCTTAAGCCCTAACTGTGAATGCTTAAGAAAATAGTCTCTCACACCTTCTTTTATTCATTTGCCAATCAGACTCCTGCGCTGATTAATTTATTCTTACTCCCTTTTCTTACTCCGTTTTTAACTGCAGGCGACTACGCTATTTATGGTTTAATTCTCAGCTATGCTGGATTGGTAGGTGCATTTAGCAGTCTTGGATACATCGTGCTCTTTCAACAAAGTTATTTCGAATTGGGTTCTGAGTTTAAATCGAAATGGTCAAGGCTCCTTGGCTTTCAATGGCTTTATAAATTTCTCTACGCTGGATTGGTAGGGGCTTTGTTGTATTTCACCTTGAAAAATAAGATCGCTGCAGATCGCTTGAACATTGTTCTGGCATTGGTCATTGTTCCACTTTTGTTTTTCGATCTAACGAAGTCAATTGCCACGCGATTATTGCAGTTCAGGCATGAGCATCAGAGGGTATATGCCATAACCATTGGTGTAGGCATACTGTCTGCATTTATGAGCTTCGTGGGTGTACGCTATTTCAATTTAGGGTACATGGCTTGGTTGTATTCGCAAGCCATTTCTTCAGCGTTGTTGGCGACATATTTTGGATATTTCTTGTATGTGAAAGAGCGTATTCGCCCTACGTTTCATTTCAATAAAAATGAAATTGTTTCCGACTTGAAAATTGCAACACCGCTTATTCCGAAGGAGTATGCGACATATTTATTGAATTCTTCAGATCGGGTTTTGCTTGATCGATTTGGAGTTTCACAAAATAAAATTGGACAGTACAGCATTGCTTATTCCTTCGCTTCTTATTTCGAAAATATTCAATCTCAGGCCAACCAAGTGTTAACGCCCATTGTTTTCGATTTGTACAAAGCAGGCACCGACATGGCCATTCAAACAGTTGGAAAACTCATTCGCGCTTGGTTCTATGTTTCCTTGCTAATGGCTGCAGTGCTTGGTTTGTGGATTCCAGATATCTTTAGATTGCTCTATCGGAAAGCTGAATTGAGTGCCGCTTATCCGATGGCTATTGTTCTCATTTTCGGATTTTGTTACCGTCCTATTTACGTGGCAATCGTAGATAAGGCCATCTATGATAAACGAACCATGGAAGTTCTGAAGATTACTGTATTAGCAGCCCTTTCGAACGTATTACTTAATTTAATTTTCATTGGCTATTACGAAACGTGGGCAGCAACTGTGAACACCGTAATTGCTTATTTCGTTATGGGATTGGCGGGTTATTTTTTAATAAAGAACAGCGGAGCTTTCCGCAAGGTCATTCGTCCGTTTGAACTTGTTGCAATTATTGTAGTTGTGGGGAGTGGTGTATTTTCACTTCGCGATTTTTCATGGGTTTGGCGCCTTGCGGCTACAGGAATTATTTTAGTTGGAATGTTTATTTGGCTTCGCACCAAGGGAAGAAAAATATGGAACGAATTGAATAACTTGCGACATGGCCTTTCGTCCCATTGATTTCAATATTATTCAAAATGAATTCGAGCAAAAATTTCCAGATGGAAAATTGTTCGAGGGGAAGAATTTCAATTACCTGAAATTGGTGCAACACGGCTTGTCCTACGCCATGACCGATGCGCAAGATAAATTGCTGAAAAAAAATCTTTTTGGAGCATGGAGCGTATTTAAAGTCAAGTCGCGGATTAATTCCTTTCGAAATAGAAAAATAAATTTCTTTCCACAAAAAAGCCAAAGCATTTTATTTTTAGAAGGAAGAAGAAAATTGAAACTTCCAACTGGAGAAGAGATTTCACCCATTACCCATCTGCTTCGTGAGACGGTCTTAAGCACAGAATATTCGTGGTGGGACACTACGGGTGCTTTCGAAAAAGAGGCAGATTTCTCTTTGAAGCAAATGTCGAATTGGTTTCCACCAACAAATGAAATTCAAAAAGAAATTTATTTCGAGTTGAAGGAAGTCCTTCAACAAATAAAAAAGGCTAAGTCGCTGTCGAGTGCAGAATTTCGATATGTTGAAAGCGCTTTTCATGTGTTCTTCGATTCTTTTCGGAGATGGCACAGCTTGCTATCTTTCGCTGTTCCAAAAACCATAGTTGGCATTACACATTACCACAATGAAGGATGTTTGGCAGCCGCGAAGTTGCTGGGGATAAAAACAATTGAGCTTCAACATGGATTAATTTCAAAACATGATTTGTATTACGTTTATCCCCAGAAATATGCAGATTCCCTCGCGAAGGCAATGTTTCCGAATGAGATTTGGTTGTTTGGAAATTTCTGGAAAGAAGTATTGCAAAGAGGTGCTGAATCTGACTTTATGAAGCCTATTGTAGTTGGAAATTTCAAGACAGATACTGCAGTTAAATCGAATGATTTTAAGAAAGAGAATCGCGTATTGCTTTGTGCCCAGAAGAATTTATCTGAACCCTATATCGAGTGGATCAGATACATGCGTGATATCATTATGACAAATCACCCGAGTTGGAAGTTGATAGTGAAATTGCACCCGCTTGAATCTGAAGTGCAGAAATACGAAAGTGAGGCCAATGATTTCGTTGAAGTACTACCCATTTCAGCTTCATTAAATGAAGAATTGAAGCGTGCTAAAATTCAGGTAAGTATCTATAGCACGACGTTTTTCGATGCTTTGGGAATGCAGGTTCAAAATTTTTCATTGAATGACAGTGGCTATTCCGAAGATTACGCATCTGAAATGATTTCCTTGGGTGTAGCGGAACCATTAAGAGAAATGGACGATGTCATTGCGAAGTTCGAAAGTGGGTCAGGTCAAATTGATAAATTGACAAGAGAGGATGTTTTCACGCCTTTTCAACCTCGAATGCTGAATTTTTAATGGAGGTCTGTTGAATTTGTTTGTCTCTCATTCGTTACATTTGTTTATATCCTTAATTTTATGAAAAGACTTGTACTCTTAGTAATCTTAGCAGCTTGTGTAACTTCGGCTTATGCCCAGGCTACTTCAGCAACGGCGTTAGCTATTACTCCAGGAAATTACTTATTAAATGCTGTAGGATATACCCCGATTACTGCAACCAGTCAGTGTTTGGTAACAACCACAGGACAAACCACATCTACCTGTACGGCAGCCGCTCCTACAAAAGCGTGTTGGTTTAAGTTTACGGTGCCTGCGGGAACGCTTTCAGCTGCGGTTAAAGTGTCTGTTGTGCCTACGGGATTTGATGCTTCCATAGATTTTTACGCGGGAACCGCTGCCGCTCCAATTTATATGCAATGTGTAAACGCGGGAGGTTCGGGAGTTACCGAAACATTAAAAACAACTTGGGCGACTAATCCGGTTAACCCAGGTACAGAATATTATTTCCGCGTGGGTTCAAACGGAACTACGGCTTCTTGCTTTACCGTAAAAGTAGAATACTATCCAACGGCTCAACTACTTTCTTCTCCGAACCCTTCTCCAGACGCAGGGTTGGTTGGGTATAGAACAAACAATTTTGCAAAACGCAATAACCCAACATTCGCAGCACAGAACAATTTAGTTACTTCAACTCGTTATCGTTTTGTTGATCAAGCGGATCCGACAGGCACGCCTTGCACAGGAAATACAGGAGCTTCAAGTGTGGATCAAGTGTATTTGTATACTTTTCCTTGCATCTGTTATGGGAAGACGTACGACGTGTACATTGAAATTCAAATGGATGGAATTTGGTGTGGTGAAGGCCCAGTTAGAACGTTGGCTATGGAGGCCTATCCCAATAATACCATTAGCAACGCTCCGTGCGCGACAGTGACTTTACTCGGCGGGGTTTTGAATTCCACCTATTTAGGCCCAACGGCCATTACTGAATGGGAATTCACGTTGGCAGGAAATGTTATTGTTACCACACAATCTGCTCCTGGTATTACTACTTTGAATATGAATATTCCTGCGTTGTCTTGTCTGCGATACAACCGAATTTATTCGGTTCGAATTCGCATGAATTATTGCAATGTTTGGGGTCTTTGGAGTGCGCCCTATTGTTTAATTACAGCGCCAATTCCTTACTTAACTATTTCCGGTCCGCCACCAGCTTATGCGAATCTTTGTAACACAACGATATCGCCTTACAGCATTGTTTATTCACAGTTTACCCAAGGTGCAGGACAATATATTTGGCAAATAGCTCAGGTAAATCCGGGCGCACCACAAACGCCGATTGCTCCGGCCATTGTAGCTACAACAACATCCGAAGTTTTAATGTTGAATCAGTTCGGATTGGTTACCGGTAATTCATATCGCATTGCGGCGAAGCCAAAACTTATTTCGTGCAACTCTCCGCAAGAAGGAGATTACGGTCCTTTTTGTGTGGTGACCATCGGTTCGGCATTCGCTCCTGGAAACCCAAGTTCGATGGAAGTCATGAATGATGAAATGCATGTTGAAAGAAATGCAGCAGACATTATGGAAGTGGATGAGCAAGGAAATGTCGCAGTGATTTCATTCCAAGGTATCGAAGAAAAGATGGCCACAATTCGAATCACCGATGAGCGTGCTTTAGGAAAAGGAATGATTCAGTTGGTTGGAATGAACGGACAAATGCTTTTTTCAAAAGACGTATTCATTGAATCGTTGGATCAATTGATTCAAGTTCCATTGCCTTCAAATGTTGCTTCTGGATTGTATATGATTTCATTCAGAACACAGGAGCAAACGGTTACAGAGAAGTTCTGGGTAAGATAGATAAACATCGGGGCGAATAATCATTCGCCCTTCTTAAATGGGGGCGAATAATTATTCGCCCTTAGTAGAGATTATTTGCCCCTGAGATTTTCCTTAATCTCTTGCATAAACTCTGAAGCAAAGACGAAATTGTTCAGAGCTGTGTTTTCAGATTTCAATAAGTCATGCTTATTGCCTTGCCATTCGACTTTTCCGCTGCTTATGAAATTGATGTTGTCTCCAATTTCCATAACCGAATTCATATCATGACTGACTACAATTGTTGTTGATCCGAGATCGTAGGTAATGCTGCGAATAAGATTATCAATAACGATGGAAGTTTCAGGATCTAATCCAGAGTTGGGTTCGTCTACAAAAAGGAATTTCGGATTCATGATAATGGCTCGCGCAATGCCTGTTCTTTTCTTCATTCCACCTGAAAGTTCAGCGGGATAAAGGTTGTTCTTTCCAACTAAATTTACTCGCTCCAAACACTCGTTTACTTTTTGAAGTTTTTCTGCTTTGCTCAAATTGCTATACATCGTTAGCGGAAACATAACATTTTCCTCAACAGTCATAGAATCGAAAAGGGCTGCTCCTTGAAAAAGCATTCCTACTTCTTGACGAATGGCTTTGTGTTGATCTTCATTCATATTCAGAAAGTCAACCCCATCGTACAGAATACTTCCAGCATCGGGATCTAACAGGCCAACCATGCACTTTAACAGCACGCTTTTTCCTTGTCCACTTCTTCCAATAATAAAATTAATTTTTCCTGGTTCGAAGTCAATGGAAATATCTGAAAGCACCTGAGCTTCTTTAAAGGCTTTGGAAATATTTTTTACCTGAATCACAATAGTAATATTTGAGTAAGCAAATAATTCCCAACCATAACGGCAACCATGCTATATACAACGCCTTTGGTGCTTGATTTTCCCACCTCTAGCGCGCCACCACTTGCGTAATAACCGTGATAAGCAGGAATAGTAGAAAGAATGAAAGCAAAGAAAACTGTTTTAATGAGGGAGTACACAATTCCATAACTGTCGAAATCGTATTGAATACCGTAGACAAAATCGTTGAGAGAAACGGCTTTAGTCATAGTTCCTATTATAGCGCCCGAACAAATACCCACGCTCATAGCCAAAAGAACCAAGAAGGGAAACATAATGGTAGATGCGATGAGTTTTGGAAGTATGAGGTAGCTTGCTGAATTCACACCCATAATGTCTAAGGCATCTATTTGTTCTGAAATACGCATGGTGCCTATTTCAGACGCAATATTACTTCCCACCTTTCCAGCTAAAACTAGCGCAACAATGGTGGAAGAAAATTCATAGATCATCGTCTGTCTAGTCGTATAACCAACAGTCCATTTCGGGATCCAGCCGCTTTCAATATTCACCGCTGTTTGAAGCGTAACCACGGCTCCCATAAAGAAAGAAAGCAATGCGACAATCCCTACAGATTGAACACCAATTTTAATCATTTCATCTGTAATCAGAGGTCTGTAGATTTTCTTTTTTTCTGCACGCGAAAAAACTCTGCGCATAAGCAAAAAGTAACGTCCAAAATTTCCTAAGATTCCAGTCATGAGTAAAACTTACGCCGAAGGTAGTTTATTTTTTTTGAGTGTAATAATTTTTCAATGTTTAGCTATTCTAGCGAGTTATTCAGTATTTTCGGGACATGAAGAAATTGATTTATTTGCTTTTGGCTTCGGTAATAATTGTTGGATTGGCTTCATGCAACCAGCGAAATCACGCACAAAAAACTCCTCAAAAAACCGGTGGGCATAAAGGAAAGAAAGGCTGTAATTGCCCTACTTGGGATTAAATTCGATGAGGCATGGCTAAATCCAATGATTTAGAAACTGCTTTAACTCCATTCTTACCCGGTGGTTCAGTAGTGAAGGTGTGTGAAATGTTGCGGGCTTATCCGCACGACTTGGTTATTACAAAAGGCCGAAGCACTAAGCACGGTGACTTTCGCTATGCGCCAGGCGAGCGCTACAAGATCACCGTGAATCACAACCTCAATCGATACGCTTTCTTAATCACCCTTATGCATGAGCTAGCGCATTTGATTTGTCATGTGCGGCACGGACATTTTGTAAAACCTCACGGAGCCGAATGGAAGCAATCCTTCAAGGAAACACTCGCGCCTTTTGTGAATGTGAATTTGTTTCCGTTAGATCTTGAAAAGGCTATTCAGCGATACTTGAATAATCCTGCTGCAGCGACTTGTAGCGATATTGATTTATCGAAGACCTTGGCGTTGTACGATAGATCTAGTCACGAGAATATTATTATGGTGGATAATCTTCCTGATGGTTCGAAATTTTTATATGGAAAGGAAAAGCGTGAATTCGTTCGATTGAACAAAAGACGTCAGCGTATTTTGTGTAAGGAAGTGAAGACGGGTAGTGATTATTTGTTTTCACCACTCACCAAAATCTGGAAGCTGTAACTAAGCTTTTTTTCTGCGTTGAATTTCTTTTTCAATCAGAGATAATTCTCTTCCGGTTTGACCTTTTACCGAAGTATTCTCTTGCGCTCGGCGCAGTAGATACGGCATGACCTCTTTGATTGGTCCGTAAGGAAGGTATTTCGCTACGTTGTAATTCGCGTGACTGAGGTTGTAGCTAATATGATCGCTCATTCCGAAAAGTTGCGCGAAGTAAATGCGCTTGTCGTTGCTGGCTATTCCGCGCGCATTCATTTTTTCAACCAACATGGCAGAACTTTCTTCGTTGTGCGAACCGCAGCAAATTGCAATGTCTTCAATATTATCCAAGCAATAGTCAACCGCTAAATTGAAATCGCTATCTGTATTTTCTTTGGTAGATTGAATCGGATCGATATAGCCCATTTCAGCTGAGCGCTTGCGTTCCTTTTCCATATAGGCACCACGAACCAACTTCACAGCAGTCTTTGCTCCCTTTTCACGCAAGCGAGTATGCATGGCCTTCAAATACGCAAGTCGATCGTGACGGTACAACTGAATCGTGTTGTAGACAATGAAATCTTTCTGGTTGAATTGAACCATCATGTTCTCGGCAAGTTCATCAATCGCATCTTGAATCCACGAGTCTTCGGCGTCTATAAACAACGCCACATTTTTTTGAAAGGCATGCTCGCAAATGCTGAACACACGTCCAACAGCCCGTTCCCATTCTTCTTCTTGAGTGGCTGAAAGCGCTTGCTTCGCATTTACTTTTTCCAACAGAGAAAATTTGCAAATCCCTGTTACTTTAAATACGCTAAAGGGAATGTCGCTGTTGTTCTCTGCCGCATCAATGGTGCGCTTAATTTCCTCTGCGGTAAAATCGAAATCTTTTTCATTTTCTTTTCCCTCAACACTGTAATCGAGAATAGAACCAATGCCACTTTTTGCCAAGTGGTGCGCGGCTTTCTTGCTTTCTGAAATATTTACTCCACCACAGAATTGTGAAAAGATATTTTTCTTAATGGCCCATCCAATGGGAATGCCTAGTCCAACCGCCAAATTCGTTAAAGCACCGCCAATTTTAACCAACTTCGGTGAAGCTATCAATTTGAAGAGCCAAAAAGAGCGCTTCAGTTGGCCATTGTTTTTATGTTGAAACGCTACCGCGGTATTTTCGAAATTTACGCTACTCATTGCTGCAAAGATATTCTTCTTCGTTGGTTTTTCATTCTGATTTTAAAACGTTCCATCGTATCTTTCGACCACAAATTAAATGTCATGAAAGCAGCACAAGATTTTATCAACGAAAATAAAGATCGTTTCTTAAACGAGTTGTTCGAACTATTACGTATTCCAAGCATTAGCGCGGATATGGCCTACAAAGAAGAGGTAGCGAAATGCGCAGATTTGGTGGCGAAGCATCTTCGCGACGCTGGAGCAGATAATGTTGAAATATGTGTTACCGCAGGTCACCCAATTATATATGGAGAAAAATTAATTGATCCGAGTAAGCCAACGGTTCTGGTATACGGACACTACGATGTTCAGCCGGCTGATCCGATTGAATTGTGGCATACACCGCCTTTTGAGCCGACGATTAAGAAAACAGAGATTCATCCAGAAGGTGCCATCTTCGCGCGCGGATCTTGCGACGATAAAGGACAAATGTTCATGCACGTGAAGGCGTTTGAAGCCATGTGGAAAACGAATTCACTTCCGTGTAATGTTAAGTTCATGATTGAAGGAGAAGAGGAAGCGGGTTCAACCAACCTAGGTCCTTTCTGCATGGCGAATAAAGAAAGATTGAAAGCAGATGTGGTGTTGATTTCAGACACGAGCATTATAGCGAACGACGTTCCAAGTATTGATTGTGGTTTAAGAGGATTAAGCTATGTTGAAGTTGAAGTAACGGGATCGAATCGCGATTTACACAGTGGTGTTTACGGCGGTGGGGTTGCTAATCCGATTAATGTTTTAGCGAAGATGATTGCTTCACTTCACGATGAAAACAATCATGTAACCATTCCAGGTTTCTATGATAGCGTTCAGGAACTAACAGCTGAAGAACGCACGGCGTTGAATGCTGCGCCTTTCGATGAAGAGGCGTACAAGAAAGATTTGGATATAGACGCTTTGTACGGTGAAAAAGGATATTCTACCATTGAGCGTACTGGAGTTCGTCCAACGTTGGATTGCAACGGTATTTGGGGTGGATACATTGGTGAAGGTTCGAAGACCGTTCTTCCATCAAAGGCATTTGCGAAAATTTCTATGCGATTGGTGCCTCATCAAACCACCGATCAAATTACTGAAATGTTTTCGAATCACTTCAAGTCTATAGCACCAGCTGGTGTTCGTGTTGAAGTTCGTCCGCACCACGGTGGTGAGCCGGTTGTTACACCAACAGACAGCAAGGCATATATTGCTGCTTCTGATGCCATGGAGAAGACCTATGGTAAGAAGCCAATTCCAACACGAGGTGGCGGATCTATTCCTATCGTTGCCATGTTCGAGTCTGAATTGAACCTGAAGTCTGTTTTAATGGGCTTTGGATTGGATACAGATGCGTTGCATTCGCCAAATGAGCATTAC
>JBIKVX010000186.1:0-4332 GCA_044356625.1 Flavobacteriales bacterium
AATTCCTGCTACGGTGAGTGTTCCGGCGAATGGATACAAGCTCATCTTAGTAAGTGGAGTTGGAGCATATGATCCAGGATTTTTAGGCCAGACCAATACGAGTTTCAAAGTTTCTCAATCAAACGGAGAAGAATTGGTTTTCTCAAGCCCAGCAGGTGTGATTTTGGAGAGTTATGACTTCGATGTAATCAGCCCTAACCAACGAAATCAGTCATACGGTCGTGTTCCTAACGGAACAGGTAGTATGATTATTCAAACCAATCCATCACAGGGAGCAGCTAACGCGGGAGCCACTGCAACAGGTTATGCCGTGCGTCCTACCATGGATCTTCAAGCAGGTTACTACGCCGCACCAATAGCTGTTACTCTCTCAACAACTGAAGTAGGAGGAACAATCTATTACACCACAAACGGATCTCAACCTTATAACACCAGCACGTTATACACGGGGCCGATTATCATCAATACAACTACAGTTCTTCGCGCAATTGTATATTCGCCTGCAGCGACTACTCTTCCCTCATTTACAGAAACCAATACGTATTTCTTCGGAAACGATAACCACACCATTCCAGTGGTTTCTATTTCAGGAACAACATTGGATGGCGGGTGGAATGGAGATGAGTTAACTCATTTGGAGTTTTTTCAAAACGGAACATTTACAGTAGAATCTTCAGGAGATAGCAACGAACACGGAAATGATTCCAATGCTTACGGTCAAAGAGGATTTGATTATGTAACACGTGATGCTTTAGGATATGATCACGAATTAGAGCATCCGATGCTTCATACAAGCGATCGACAAAGCTATCAGCGTTTAATTTTTAAAGCGGCAGCAAACGACAACTATCCGTTTTCAAATGGTGGTGCTCATATTCGCGACGCATTCGTATGTGAGCTTTCTCTTCTTGGAGACCTTCACCTCGATGAGCGTAAAACCAGAAATTGTATTCTTTACATCAACGGTCAATATTGGGGTGTTTATGAAATTCGTGAGAAAGTAGACGACACCGATTATACCGACTATTACTTTGATCAGCCTGCCGGAAATGTAGATTTCTTGAAAACTTGGGGAGGAACATGGACAGAATATGCAGCTGCTCCAACGTTTAATCCGCAAACACAATGGAATACGTTTGTGAACTTCACAACGACCAACAGCATGGCCAATCAGGCCAACTACGATTATGTTGTTTCACAGTTCAATACCATGAGCCTCATAGATTATTTTATTCTGAATGGTTATACCGTCTGTACCGACTGGTTAAATTGGAACACTGCTTGGTGGCGCGGCACAAATCCGCTTGGTGACGGAAGACGCTGGAGATATGCTCTTTGGGATAATGACAACACATTTGGTCACGGTGCCAATTACACAGGAGTTGGCAGCACACAGCCAACTTCAGACCCATGCCAGGTAGAAGGGCAGGGGGACGTTGGTGGACAAGGGCACATTCCTGTATTAAACGCATTGTTCGACAATCCTGAATTCTTCGCCGATTACATTCAGCGATACGCCGAATTGTCGAACACCATTTTCTCTTGCGAAAAAATGATTCAGGTGTTAGACAGTATGATTGTTGTAATTGAGCCTGAGATGCCTCGACAAATCCAGCGTTGGGGTGGAAATGTAACTACCTGGAACAACAACGTGCAGGATGTTCGCGATTTTATTTTGGCTCGCTGTAACAATGAAATCATCGGTGGAATTACCGATTGTTACGATGTTGTTCCTTACACGGTCACTTTTCAAATCGATGGAGTGGGAGATATTGTAATTGGAGAGACCGAGTTGAGTCCTTATGAAACACCGTTCTCAGGAACCTATTTCGGAGATTTAGAGATAGATATTGAAGCAATAATAGATTCAGTTGTTGGTCCGTGTAGCTCATTCCAAGGTTGGGAAATTGTGAGTGGAACAGGAATTATAGCAGACCCAACAGCATCAGTCACTACGTTAATTGTTCAATCAGATGTAACGTTACAAGCCATATTTGGAATACCCGCTTCGGGGCCTGTTACAATTGTTAGCGATGTTGTGCCGGCTGGAGCAGGAAATATTGTATTTAATGGAACTGCACAAGTTACTTATCCGGAAACATTCATTGTAAACGCAGGAGATTCAACCTCATTCAGCGTTACCTCGAATCCTTGGTTTACGTTCAACCATTGGGAGTCTACCAATGCCACACTTTTTCCAAATGCTACAGCGACGTCTATTTATTTGAATCCTTGTGCTGCCGATACTGTAGTAGCAATTTTCGACGAAACTCCGCATGCAATTTTGCAAGTTGAAGTTATGCCTGCTGGAGCAGGAACTGTCACTATGGACGGCACAGTCCTAGCAGTTTATCCTTGGAGCAATGAAATTATTGCCGATATCGATTACACCTTCAACGCGAATGAAATTCCCGGAGTAACCTTGTTCGATCACTGGGAAATAAACAATCATCCACTGAATCCGAATACACTCACTCCGGATGTCATCTTACATTTAATGGTGAGTGACACGTTGGTAGCGGTATTCACGATCATCGATGAATTCCCTTTGACAGTAAACGTTCAACCAGCGGGAGCAGGAACCGTAACGATGAACGGAACTCCTTGGACTCCGCTTCCTTCAACACAAGTCTTTTCTGAAAACACATTCATGAACTTCGTCGCTTCTCCAATCGATTCATGGACCGCCTTTAACCACTGGGAAATAAATAACCACGTTCTTTTGCCTTCGCTTTCCAGTTCGAATGTGAATTTCAACTTCACACAAGAAGATACGTTGGTGGCTGTGTTCGATGTTACACCGCATCATCCGCTTACGGTTATGGTAAATCCACCAGCAGCGGGAACGGTTTTGTTCGATACAGGGAATGCAACAACAACTTCATTAACCATTGAAAACGAAGACAACATTCCTGTGAACTTCACGGCTATTCCAGAAGCGTATTGGTTTTTCACAGGTTGGCAGTCTGTTGCCGGAACGCCAATTAATCCGAATCTTACATCTGATCAGGTTTCAGCTATTTTCACTGGAACCGATACCATTATCGCGAACTTCCAGAAAGAGCCGTTCTTGTATTATGTGCCTAACACGTTCTCTCCGAACGACGATAATTTGAATGAAGTATTTATTCCTGTTTTGAACGGATATGATCCGACCGATTACTACTTCGCGATATATGATCGCTGGGGTATTTTGGTTTTTGAAACCAACGATTCTGCGAAAGGATGGAATGGTACATTCAAAGGAAATGGATCTTACTATGTGCCGAACGACGCCTATGTTTGGAAGCTTCGTGCTAAGGCTATTGGCAGCAGTGAACCTGTTGAATTAATAGGGTCGTTGACACTCTTTAGATAAGCTTTTTCGAATTAACTTCGTTGCATGAATATTCGGAACGAAGTTTTTTCAAATCAATCTCTTCAAGACTGGCAATCGCTAGCCGAGAAAGAATTAAAAGGAAAATCCCTCGACTCTTTGGTTCGCCAAAAGGAAGAAGGGATTTTTTTATTTCCCTATTCAACAGAGGCGAAATCGACTGAAGAGCCGACCTTTCGCGCAGCTCCTTCGTGGCAGTTGCATCAATCGTTTAAGACTACCGATCCACTTCAATGGAATGGTCTTGCGTTGGAGGCATTGAACGGTGGTGCGAACAGCCTGACCATTCCGGCTTCTTTCAACGCTAGTGATATGAAGGTGGCGTTGAAAGACATCTTCGTCGGCTTCATCAACTGGGAGTTAGAGGCGCATGCCGAGCAAGCCGACGATCAGATAGACGCCCTAAAACAAGCCTACGAAACACAAGATCGTGCTGGCGTTCTCTCATTCATTCATTCCAAACACATCAACACAAACGCATGGTTCGGCAACCACGCAACAGCGTCGGAACAAATCGCATTTGCTGTTTTAGCTGGAATTGAATTCATAGAAAATACGCATTTGTCCATCGACGATGCTTCCGCACAAATCCTGTTTCATTTTTCGGTTGGAAGTGAATTGTATGTTGAAATCGCAAAGCTGCGCGCCTTTCGCGCGGTGTGGTCTCACGTAATAAAGACAGGAACTGTAGAGCACGCTTGCTCGAATCACGCCTTCGTGAAGGTTCAAACAGATGGCTTTTTTCAAGCAAAGAAAGACACCGACAATAATTTAATTCGTTCCACTATTCAAGCCATTGCAGCTTGTGTTGGAGGTGCCAATCGCATTGAGGTTCTTCCAATGGATTACGCCAATAGCAATGATGTGAGCGAGCAATTGCGTTGGGCAAGAAACATTCAGCATCTATTGATTGAAGAATCTTACTTCGATAAATATTCCGATTTAGCGAAAGGAAG
>JBIKVX010000187.1:0-4326 GCA_044356625.1 Flavobacteriales bacterium
TAAATTTGTTTCTGATTTCACCCAAACAGAACAAATGAACAGTGTTGCTTTTATCCTGAACGCAGCGCTTCTCAACTTTCCAATTAAATACCTAATTCTCCTACATGAGCGACAATACACTGATAGGAATAAGGATGTTTCTGTCATTGTAAACAGTCAAATTCGGGAAATTTCAGGTTTAGACTCAAATATCACAGAACAACAAATTGGAGATTATTTTTCAAAAACTGTTAGAAAAAAGATCGGTGAAATCTACAATAAATGGAGTCAATCTAAAGTAACAGAAATTCCATTTTCAGAAACGCAAGCCATCCACCAAGCACAAAAACTAGGGTTGCTGCCGATTCCTGAGAAAATTAAGAAATTGATCTACTCAAGAGTGGGAGAATAATTTTTTCGAAAATTTCGAAAAATAATATTGAAGAGGTTTTGAAATATGAGTTTTGGGAAAACTAAAACCAATTCTCCTATGAAAACTGTTTTCAAAAACACAAACTACCCTAAGCTTAAACAACTTAGAATGCTGTATTCATTCAAACAAGAATACATCGCCGACCAACTCGGTATCTCACAGTCGGAATACAGCCGACTCGAAAACGGACAACGCTACGTTAAAATCGATGACTTCAAAAAACTCGCGCAGCTCTATCGAGTTACTCCCGCGCTACTCATGGTGTCAGAAGCATACGCCCACGTTGACGTTGAAAAGATTAAGGCCGAAGTCATTGAAGAGACAAACGCCATTACCAAACGCATGATGGAAGAGAACGCTATTCTTCAATCACGTCTCGATGAATCCATTCAAATGACACAATCACTCCTTAAGGCTATAGCCGAATTACAAAATAAAAAGCCCCGAATCACCCATGATGCCTACACTTCCGAAAAAAAATCAAGAAAAATGAAACCTTAAAAGAATGAGCTGCGTTAAACCGAGACCAAACACTTCAATTATGAATCATTCAAACTCTCCCAACAATACACCCAATACTATGGTTAATGTTCTTTGCTTAGACGACGACGCGATGGTGCTTCATACCTTCAAATCACTTTTCGGAAACGATTACAATGTATTCACCGCAACCGATCCGTTCGATGCATATAACATCATGAAATCCGAAAACATTCAGGTAGTCATCTCAGATTTAGAAATGCCAAGCATGTCTGGAACCCACTTCCTACAACGCATGGCACAAGAGTTTCCGAAAACACAACGTATTCTTCTTTCAGGTAACATAACCGCTGAAGCCATGCTAAGCGCAATTAACCAAGCCCGCGTATTTCGTGTATGTACGAAACCTTTCAAAAAAGAAGAGATGAACGACACGCTGGAAGCAGCTTTCAAGAACTATCAGGAAATGGCAGAAAAAGAAAATTCAATCAAGCGACTTGAAAAGCAAAACGCGCAATTCGAATTTTTACTCCGTCAACAAATGCTTTCGTAATCTCTGCAGTTTTCATCATAAGAGAAAGGGCCAAATGGCCCTTTTTCATTTTTCAAATCCCGCTTCAGATAAGCCGAACAATGCGAAATCATATTTCACAGGATCAGCAGCATCATACATCCGAAGATTACGATCCAACTCTTCTACTGCCCTCCAATCCGATTGCGTGCGCGATAATAGCCCAAACATTCTAGCCGTTCTTCCCGAATGGACATCCAACGGAATCGACAATTGCGATGGACTTATTCCTTTCCACAATCCGAAATCGACCGCTCTATTATCGCTCCGAACCATCCATCGTAAGAACATGTTAATCCGCTTCGCAGTGCTGTTTCTTTCCGGACTAGCCAAGTGCTTCAAGGCACGGTGCGATTCAACACCAACAAATTTCTTTCTGAAAAATTCAATGCCTTGGTTCGAAGTACCCAATGAAAATCCTTCCGTAAAAACGCCTTCCATTCCACCTTCTTCAACATAAATTCTTCGTAACGACTTTACAAAAAATTCAACATCTTCCTTCATGAAAGTGCGGTGTATAGAGGGTTTCCAATTTTTAAAATCTTTCGGTTGCGCATTCAAAACAAAATCAAACGGCGTCTGATCCATGTATTCCATGAGCCGATTCGCACTGACTAAAATAGATTTCCGATTGCCCCAACTGATGGTCGCTGTCAAGAATGCTGATATCTCAATATCCTCTTTTTTACTGAAGGAATGAGGAATACTGATTGGATCTTCTTCTATGAATGAGCTGCGGTTGTATTTGTCTACAGACCGTTCTAGCGCTTCCCGCAATTCCTCATTTACCTCCGGTGAATGCATACTGCAACAAATTCGCTCCCATTTGAAAAGCCTTGGTTCGTGCAGCCTCCGAGTCTTTGTGCACATTCGAATCTTCCCAACCATCTCCCAGGTCGCATTCAAAATCGTAAAAAACTACAAGGCGATTATCGATGAAAATTCCTAACCCTTGAGCTGCTTTATTGTCGTGCTCGTGAATCTTAGGCAACCCTGAATTGAATTCATATTTCTGGTGATATATCGGATGTCCGAATGGAATCTCAACAAAATCAGCATCGGGAAATACCTTCTTCATTTCCTTGCGAATGAATTTATCTAATCCGTAGTTATCTGAAATGTGTAAAAAGCCGCCACTTGATAAATAGATTCTCAAATTCTCTGCATCAGCCGCGGAAAAAACCACATTCCCGTGTCCGGTCATGTGTACAAACGGAAAATTGAATAATTCCGAACTGCCCACCTCAACGTAAGGCGTTTCCTTGGCAATATTCATCTTCAACTCGTTATTCACAAACGTTACTAAATTGGGTAAACTGGTTGGATTAGCGTAATAGTCGCCACCCCCTTTGTACTTTAACACAGCAATCTGATACGACTGGCTGAACGCTGCGACTGCCAATGCATTCAAACAGAATATTAAAATACTTTTTTTCAAAAATTCCATGTTCTAAATTGAATTAATCCAGTTTCGCATCATCTGCATTCCGTCTTTCGTCAATACCGATTCAGGATGAAACTGAACAGCCGTTAAAGGTAACACTTTGTGTTGAATTGCCATCACCAATCCGTGGATATTCCTTGCTGTTACCTCGAACGAGGATGGAAGGAAATCATTGTCTATGACCCAACTGTGGTAATGCCCAACTTCAAAATGATTGGGCAATCCAGCAAACAAAACAGAATCACCTACTTTTTGTACCTCTGAAGAAACACCGTGAAGAACGCTATCGAGATTTTTTAGTTTACCTCCCTCATGAAGTGCCATAGCCTGACACCCCAAGCAAATTCCAAGTATGGGAATTTGTTCCCAAAACGTTGCTATGAACTTCATTAAATCTCCTGATTCTTCAGGTAATCCGGGGCCTGGAGAAAGAACTACAGCATCGTAATTCAACACTTCATTCCAAGGTATTTCGTTGTTCCGAACCACACGAACCGTTGCATTCAAAGCTTCGCAATAATGCACCAAATTGTATGTGAACGAATCGAAGTTGTCTATGAATAATATGTTCTTGTTTGGTTGTTCCACCTTTTATGTCGAAGTTTGAAAAAACAACGCAACATTACGAATGAAAACCGCAATTGAATCAAAAAAAGTACCCGCGCCTATTGGTCCATACAGTCAGGCCATTGTGGCTAACGGCATGGTGTATACAAGCGGACAAATTGCTATTGATCCAAATACAGGCGAGTACACACCTACAGACATACAAGCAGAAACGGAGCTGGTAATGAAAAATTTAGAAGCATTGCTTGAGGCTTCTGGCGCAGATTTCAGCTCTGTAGTGAAGACAAGTATCTTCTTGCAGAGTATGTCAGATTTCGCCGAAGTGAACGCGGTTTATGCGAAATATATGGTGGCACCTTTTCCTGCAAGAGAAACAGTGGAAGTAGCGCAACTTCCGAAAAGCGCAAAAGTTGAAATTAGCATGATCTCAATTGTAAAATAATGATACTGAAAAAAATTCTTCATTACCTAAACCCTTTGAATCTTTTTAAAAAAGAGCAAGGAGATCTTAACCTGCGCATGATGCACGGGATTAATAAAATTTCAATACTTGTTTTTGTGGTTGCGCTAACCGTATTGGTTATTCGTTGGATGAAGTAACTACTCCCAACGCATGGTTTCGATCATGTGTACCACGTCTTCACGCATGAATTTCAGGCAGGGTGCTAAAGAATCTGCATTCGGCTTGTTCCAGAAATACAAGGAGCCGCGTAAAAAATGATTCACACTGTCCGTGACATAGAATTGCAATTGAGAAGCTGCATTCCCCTCTAAATCGTATATCATAGAATACATCTTTGTCGAATCTATATTCAAATGTGTTCTATTGATTGCATTGGCTTTCACATCGTG